>CAIXPF010000095.1 GCA_903921205.1 uncultured Acidimicrobiia bacterium
CCCGGGTCCTTTGCGTTACCACCACCATCAGCGCACCGCAGGTCCCGAATGGGCCGCACGAACCCGCTGACCGCCCCCGCACGATCGACGTACCCCACGGTCCCAACCCCGAGGTCGGCCGATGACCGTCCTGCTCTGGCTCAGCACCGTCACGCTCGCCGCGCTGCTGGCGGCCCTGATGGGGGAGCGGCGCAAGCTGCACCGCAGCCTGCGGGCGCTGCACCGCGGGCTCGGTGCCGGCAACGCCGAGTCACCCTGGTCGGCCATCGCCGCCATCGGGCGGGCCATCGGAGAGTTGCAGACGGCCCGCCGTGGCGACGAGGCCGAGCTCAGCCGCCTGCACCATGTCCTCGACGGCCTCGACACGTCGGTCCTGGTGTTCGACCGGGCCGGCGAGATCCGTGTCGCCAACGCCGGGGGCCGGCGTCTCGCCGCCGGCCATCACGGCGACGCCCTGGTGCTCACCGCCGCGCGCGACCTGGCGGAGGCCTTTGTCGAGGGCATCGAGGACCGCAAGGTCGCCTGCCTGGAGTTGGCGGGCCCACCCCGTCAGGTGTTCGAGATGACCGTGCGCGCCGCAGCTGAGCACGAGCGATTGGTGACCGTCACCGAGATCACCGAGAGGCGCCGCCTCGAGGAGGTACGACGGGACTTCGTCGCCAACATCAGCCACGAGCTGCGCACCCCGATCGGCGCGATCGCGTTGCTCACCGAGACCCTCGTCGACGTCGACGATTCGGACACGTTGGAGCGGATGTTGCGACGGTTGCACCACGAGGCGCTCCGGGTGGGTTCCACCATCGACGACCTGTTGCTGCTGTCGCGGATCGAGTCCGACGACCTCCCCGAGCGCGAACCGATCGAGGTCCACGCGGTGGTCGCCGAGGCCACCGAGCGGGTGGCGTACGCAGCAGCCGCCCGGTCGATCACCATCGAGCGGTGCCCCGGCGACGCCGGACCCGTCGGATCGGCGCCGATCATCCTGCCCGGCGATCGCCGGCAGCTGGTGTCCGCGGTGTACAACCTGCTCGACAACGCCGTGAAGTACTCCGAGGACGGCAGCGCGGTGGTCGTGCGTACCACCGCGGCCGACGGCGAGGTCACGATCGAGGTGACCGACCAAGGGGTCGGTATCCCGACGAGGGACCTGCAACGGGTGTTCGAGCGGTTCTACCGGGTCGACCGGGCCCGCAGTCGCAACACCGGCGGCACCGGCCTCGGGCTGGCCATCGTGCGACACGTCGTGGCCAACCACGGCGGCGAGGTGCGGGTGCACTCACGGGAGGGTGTCGGCTCCTCGTTCGTGCTGGCCCTTCCGGCTCAGGTCCCGCGCTCGAGCGCGGCGAACCGGTAGCCGATCCCGGTCACCGCGTGCACGGCCAGGCCGGCCTGGCGCAGGCCGAGCTTGCCCCGCAGCTCCGAGATCGCCACCCGCAGGCGGTCGAGCGAGCCGCTGCTGCCGCGCCATGCCTCACGCTGCAACAGCTCGTAGGGCACGGCACGGCCGGCGTTCGCCACCAGCAGCGCCGACAGGATCGTCTCGGCCCGGTTCAGCTCGATCGGGCGCCCCGCCACCACTGCCCGGCAGCCGTCGATGTCGACGGTGAGACCCAGCGCCGACACCGCACCACCGGAGGGCAGTTCGAGCGGTCCCGAGCAGCCGGGATCCGGGTCGTTCGACCACGGCGTCCCCGCGCCGTCGACCGGCTCGCCCGCAACCGGCCGGTCGATCACCGCAAGGTGCTCCAGTTGGCGGCGCAACCGACGGCAGGTGACCCGGGCATGCTGGGCGAGCACACCCGGCGGGTCGGGCTCGGTACCGGTGCAGATGACCTCGAGCAGCGACTCGAGCAGCACCAGCAGCTCCGCCGGGGAGCGGTCACCGGCCCCACCGGCCCCACCGGCCGCGCCGGCCCCGCCGGCAACGTGACCGACCATCGCCCCGTCCTCAGCGCTCGGCGACGTACTTGTAGCCGAGGCCGCGGATGGTCACGATCCGCGTCGGCCGTGACGGCTCGGTCTCGACCTTGGCCCGCAACCGTTTGATGTGCACGTCGAGGGTCTTGGTGTCCCCGACGTAGTCGATGCCCCAGACCCGGTCGATGAGCGTCTCCCGGGTGAGGACCCGCCCCTGGTGCTCGAGGAGCAGGGCCAGCAGCTCGAACTCCTTCAGCGGCAGGCTGACCAGCTCGCCCCGGATGTGGACCTCGTGACGTTCGAGGTCGATCGACACGTCGCCGACGGTGAGACCGCCGGTGCGTTCCGTCTCGGCCGGCGGGCCGTCGCCCTGGGCGCGACGCATCACGGCACGGATCCTGGCCACCAGCTCGCGCATCCGGTACGGCTTGGCGACGTAGTCGTCGGCACCGACCTCGAGGCCGACCACCGTGTCGATCTCCGACGCCTTGGCCGTCACCATGATGATCGGTATGGTCGAACGCGCACGCAGCTCCCGGCACACGTCGATCCCGGAGCGGCGGGGCAGCATCACGTCGAGCAGCACCACATCGGGCTGCACCGCGTCGAAGCGGGCCACGGCCTGCTCGCCGTCGGTGGCCACCTCGACATCGAAGCCCTCCCGGCTCAGCCCGATGCGCAGGGCATCGACGTAGGACTCCTCGTCCTCGACCACGAACACCACCGGGCGGCTCACGGCCGCTCACCCGACGCGCCGGCCTCCGCCGCGCCGTGCGGCGCGGCCGGCCCGGCCGGATCGCTCACGCCGGTAGCCCCGCCCTGAGCGGGTACCTCGTCCGACCCGGCGGCGGCCCGGCTGCGTTCGGGCTGCTGACCCGAGGCCATGAACCACACCCGCTCACCGATGTTGACCGCATGGTCACCGATGCGCTCGAAATACCGGGAGATCAACGCCAGCTGCACCGCGGGCTGCAGAGCCAGCTTGTCGTCGGCGTACACCTCGAACATGGCCTCGACGAACTCGACCTGGAGCTGGTCGAGCCGGTTGTCGATGTCGTCCATCGCCGCACCGAGCGCGCCGTTGGTCTCGGAGTACGCGTCGACCGCCAGGCGCACCATCCGGACCGCCTCCTCGCTCATCTGCCCGATGATCCCCCGTAGCCGCGGTGGGATGTCGTGGCCGTAGATGCGACGTGCCCCCTTGGCGATGTTGACCGCCAGGTCGGCCGAACGCTCGAGGTCGCTGTTGATCCGCATGGTCGCCGACAGGGCCCGCAGGTCCGCCGCCATGGGCTGCTGCAACGCCAGCAGGCGGAAGCAACGGTCCTCGATGGTGTTCGACAGCACGTCTGCGGCGTCGTCGGCATCGATGATGCTCTGGCAGGCCGCGATGTCGGAGGCGAGCAGCGCGTCGGTGGAACGGGTCACCGCCTCGGTGACCATGGTGCCGAGGACCGCGATGTCGTGGCGCACCTCCGACAGGTCGCGGTGGAAGCTCTTGCGGCTCTCTTCTGCCATGTCAGCAGCACTCCTGTTCGGCGGGACGGTTCGGCGCGCAGGCCACTCAGCCGAAACGGCCGGTGACGTAGTTCTCGGTCCGGGAGTCGGACGGGTTGGAGAAGATCTTCTCGGTGTCGTCGTACTCGACGAGCACCCCGGTGCGACGGTCCGAGTCGGGGTTGACCTCGACGGTGAAGAACGCCGTACGGTCCGACACCCGCGCCGCCTGCTGCATGTTGTGGGTGACGATCACGATGGTGTACTCGGCCTTGATCTCGTGCATCAGGTCCTCGATCTTGCCGGTGGCGATGGGATCGAGGGCCGAGCACGGCTCGTCCATCAGCAACACGTCGGGGTTCGAGGCGACGGCCCGGGCGATGCACAGCCGCTGCTGCTGCCCGCCGGAGAGGCCCAGCGCCGAGCTCTTGAGCCGGTCCTTGACCTCGTCCCACAGGGCGGCCTTGCGCAGGGACGACTCGACGATCCCGTCGAACTCCGACTTGGCGACGCCGGCGATGCGCGGCCCGAACACGATGTTGTCGTAGATGGACTTGGGGAACGGGTTCGGCTTCTGGAACACCATGCCGATGCGGCGGCGCACCTCGACGGCGTCGACCTGACGGTCGTAGAGGTCGACGCCGTGGTAGCGCACCTCGCCGGTGACCCGGCAGTCGTCGATCAGCTCGTTCATGCGGTTGAAGCAGCGCAGCACCGTGGACTTGCCGCACCCCGACGGGCCGATCATGGCCACGATCTCGTTGTGGGGCACGGCGAGGTGCACGTTGCGCACGGCCAGGAACTCGCCGTAGTAGACGTGCAGGTCCTTGGCGTCGAGGACCAGGCGCGGTGCATCCGGTGCTGCGGTGCCGTCCGTGGCGACGGCGGGGTCGGGTTCGACGGTCACCGGGGTTACCTCTTCTTCTCGAAACGGTTGCGCAGCACGATGGCCGTGGCGTTGGCGAGCAGGACCACGACGAGCAGCACGACGATGGCGGCGGCGGTGATCTGGTCGAAGCCGGGCCGGGCGTTGGTCGACCAGGTGGCGATGACGATCGGCATGGCCGTGAACTGCTCGCGCAGCTGGCCGGGATCGAGCAGGCCACCGCTGTAGCCGACCGAGCCGGCCACTGCACCGACCAGGATGAGCGGGGCGGCTTCGCCCAGCGCCCGACCCAGCGACAGCAACGTACCGGTGAGTATGCCCGGTGCGGCGTAGGGCAGGACATGGCTGCGGATCACCTCCCAGCGGGTGGCGCCGACACCGAAGCCCGCTTCCCGCAGGCTGTCGGGAACGGCCCGGATCGCCTCCGACGAGGTGATGATGACCACCGGGAGCACCAGCACCGCGACCGCCAACGCCCCCGACAGGGCCGTCTTGCCGCCCGTCACCGGCCGCAGGAGGGTCACGAAGATGGTGTAGGCGAGGATGCCGTACACCACCGAGGGCACCCCGGCGAGGTTGCGGATGTTCAGCTCGATGAAGCGGGTCATGCGGTTACGCGGCGCGTACTCCTCGAGGTACACCGCAGCGGAGATCCCCAGCGGGAAGGCCACCAACGTGGTCACCACCCCGATCCACAAGGTGCCGCGCAGACCCTGGAAGACCCCGGCCTCCTTGGCCCGCGAGCGTGACTCGGCGGTGAGGAAGTCGCCGAGCCGGGTGGCGAGGGTCTCCCAGCCGAGGGTCAGGACCTGCACCAGCAGGGCGGCCAGGATCACCACGGTGAACAGCAGGGCCACCTGCAGCACCACCCGGAACAGCACGCCGCGCACGTCGCGGCCCCCGGCGAGCGACGCCTTGACCCGATCCGCCGTACCGGCATCGAGCACCCGTCCGATGGTCATGGTCGCCCCCTCAGTACTTCTGGCGCACGCGGCGCACGATCCGGTTGGCGACGATGTTCAAGCCGAGCGTGATCAGGAACAGCAACAGGCCGACGAAGAACAGGCTCTGATAGGCGTTGCCCTGCCCGACCACCGCGTCGGAACCACCCGCCAGCGAGGCCATCGCTGCGGTCATGGTCAGCGACGGCTGGAACGGGCTGGCGGTGAACTGGGCCTGGTCGGCACCGCCGGCGATGAGCACCACCATGGTCTCGCCGATCGCCCGGGAGGTCGCCAGGATGGCCGCCGCCACGAGCCCCGACACCGCTGCGGGGACCACGACCCGCAGGCTGGTGGTCATCCGGCGGGCCCCGAGCCCGGCCGAGGCCTCCCGCAGGGCCCGTGGCACCGAGGACATGGCGTCCTCGGAGACCGAGGCCACGAGCGGGATGGTGAGGATGGCCACACCGAGCCCGGCGGATGCCAGGTTGGACAGCGGGGCGGCCGGGCGGATCCCCTGCACGATGTGCGGCGAGATCCAGGTGAGGGCGAAGAAGCCGAGCACCACGCTGGGCACCCCGGCCAGGGTCTCGAGCACCGGCTTGAGGATCCGCCGGGTCCGGGCCCCGGCGTACTCCGAGAGATACACCGCCGTGGCGAACCCGATCGGCCCGGCCACCACCATGGCCACCGAGGTCACGATGAGGGTGGCGACGAGCAGCGTCTTGATGTCGAAGAACCCCTCACGGGGGAACCAGCCCGTCGTCCACAGCGCCGACGGGTCGACGCCGACCAGGAAACGGCCGGCCTCGACCGCCAGCGATCCGACGATCAGGGCCGAGATGACCAGCGAGGTGAGCGCCGCGGCCAGGAAGAACAGCCGGATCCGGCCCTCGCGTCGACGGCGACGACGGTTGCCGGCGAGGTCACCGATCTCCAACGCCGGGCGCACCTGGGCATGATCGGTCAGCGCCATGGCCGGCCCGCCTCGACGGTCGTCGCTGGTGGCCTACGGCCTCCGGCGAGGGGTGCGGCCCGTTCGATTCCCCGTCTGACTCGCACAGGCGCTCCCCGGTGGCGGCCCGCACGCCGGGCCGGCGACGGCAACCTACGAAGGCCAGGTAACGAAATCCCCTGGTCGGGGTGAACGGGAGGTGAACACCGGGCCAAGGTTGCGTGCGCGTGGCGATCGGGTCGTCAGGGGGCGCGCGACCCCGCATCGGCCCCGTGGTTGTGCCATCCTCGCAGCACGCGTCGAGGGTCCACCCCGTGAGGAACGTCCGGCGGAGGACGGGTGGCCGGCGACGCACGAGGCGGACGAGGCGGACGAGGCGAACGGCATGGCGAGCACCCCGAGCCCCAGCAGCGCGCGCGGACGGTTGTCCGCGTGCATCGCCGTGCTGACGGTGCTGGTGTCCATCTGCTGGGTCGGCCTGACCCCGGCGGTGGCCGCGGCGGCGACCGTGCCCGGCCCGCCGGCGATCACCGCGCTCAGCCCGGGCAAGGCCAGCGTCACCGTCACCTGGACCGCGCCGGCCAACACCGGCGGCTCGGCCGTCACCGGCTACGTCGTCGTCCCCTACCTGGGCACCACCGCGCAGCCGGCCCGCAGCTTCGCCTCCGCCGCCACCACCCAGACCATCACCGGGCTCACCGCCGGGGCGACCTACCGGTTCAAGGTCCGCGCCCGCAACGCCGTCGGGCTGGGCACCTGGTCGGCCCTGTCAGCCACCGTCACCCCGTTCGCGACGCCCGGGGCACCCACGATCGGGACGGTCGCGGCGGCGGTCGCCAGCGTGATCGTCACCTGGAGCGCGCCGGCGGAAACCGGCGGTTCGCCCATCACCGGCTACCTCGTGACCCCGTACCTGGGTTCCGTCGCCCAGGCCACCCGCAGCTTCGCCTCGACCGCCACCACCCAGACCATCACCGGGCTCACCAACGGGGCGACCTACCGGTTCAAGGTCCGCGCCCGCAGCGCCGTCGGGGTGGGCGCCTTCTCCGCCGCCTCGGCGGCCTCGACCCCGGTGGCGGTCGTGGCAGCACCGACCATCACCGTGTTCGGCAGCCAACCGCTCGAGTTCGGCAAGGTCGGCCTCGCCCAGCCCGACGTCAACGTCATCGGCCGGGTCAGCCCCACCGGCAGCATCCGGTCGATGACCTACGAGCTGAACGGGGCGGACCCCGTGGCGATGGGCGTCGGCCCCGACACGCGGCGGCTGACCAACCCCGGCGACTTCAACGTGGCCATCCCGGCGTCGAGCCTGCAGGTGGGGCTCAACACCGTCCGGCTGCGGGCGGTCAACACCGTCGGGGTCGCAACGGTTCGTGACGTCACCGTGCGACTCACCGGCCCGGCCCCCTGGCCACTGCCCTACTCGGTGAGCTGGGCGCCGGCGACGAACCTGCACGCGGTGGTCCAACCGGTCGACGGCGAGTGGGCGATCTCCGGCGGGGCGGTGCGCACCCTGGAGGTCGGCTACGACCGGTTGCTCGCCGTCGGTGACGGCACGTGGACCGACTTCGAGGCGACGGTGCCGATCACGGTGCATGCGGTCGACCCGAACGGGTACACCCCGACCAGCGGTTCGCCCGGCATCGGGTTCATCACCCACTGGATCGGCCACGACACCGTCGACGCCCTCCAGCCGCACTGGGGGTTCGCCGACCGTTTCGGCGGGATCGCCTGGTACCGCTACCCGACGTCCGGCAACCGTCTCGAGCTGCGCGACGGCAAGGCCGCGCTGCTGGCCAAGGACACCACCGGCAAGACGATCACCACCGGGGTGAGCTACCTCTACAAGGTCCGCGCCGAGAGCGGCGGAGCCGGCCAGGGACCCAAGTACCAGCTGAAGGTGTGGCCGGCGGGCACCGCCGAGCCGGCGGCGTGGGATCTCTCGGCCCGGCTGCCCGTCGGCGCGGTGGCGGCCGGATCGCTGCTGCTCGTCGCCCACCACGTGGACGCCTCGTTCGGCACCCTCCAGGTGCGGGCGCTCGGCGCCGCCGAGCTCGCCGTGAGCCGCGCCGCCGCGGACGAGGTGGTGGCCACCCCGATCCCGGAGGACTGACGTCCCGGCGACCGGCACGGCGACGGTGCTCTAGAGTGCCGCGATGATCGTCATCTCCGGCACCTTCACCGTCGACCCCGCTGACCGCGAGGCCTTCCTCACCGCCGCCAAGGCCGTCATGGCCGACACCCTCCTCGAGGCAGGCTGCCACGCCTACTGCTTCTCGCCGAGCGTGACCGACCCGGCCGTGGTGCACCTGTTCGAGAAGTGGGACTCCGAGGACGCCCTCGGCCCCCACATGAAGACCGACCACATCCGGGCCTTCGGCCGGGCGCTGAAGGACCTCAAGGTCCTCGGCCGCGAGATCAGCATGTACGAGGTGGCGTCCGAGAAGAAGATGTGACCGTCGCGGATCCGCTGCGCTCGACGCGCACCGGACCCGCCCGATCCGCGTCCGGCCGGTACCGTGGTCGGACCTCCCGCAGAGAAAGCGAGCGTGACATGGACATCGAGTTCTGGGTCGACCCCATTTGACCGTGGTGCTGGGTGACGGCCCGTTGGGTCGTCGAAGAAGTGGCACCCGCCCGTGATCTCACGGTGCGCTGGAGGCCGATCAGCCTCCTGTTCAAGAACAACCCCGATCCGCAGAGCCCGTACTACGGGCGGGTGGTGAGCACCCACAAGATGCTCCGGGTCATGGAATCGGTGCGCGCCGCCGAGGGCGAGGGTCCCATCCAGGCCCTGTACTGGGAGATGGCGACGCGGGTCCACCACGACAAGAACGTGGATGTCCCCATGGCCGAGGTCCTCACCGCGGTCGGGCTCGACCCGGCCCACGCCGCGGCCTTCGACGACGAGAGCTGGGACGACGTCATCCGTCCGGCCCACGACGACGGGCTGTCGCTCGTCGGCAACGACGTCGGCACGCCGATCATCGCCATCCCCGACGGCAACGGCGGCCGTATCGGCATCTTCGGCCCGGTCATCACCCGGGTTCCCACCGGCGAGCAGGCCCTGCAGCTGTGGGACGGCATGATCGCCTGTATGACCGTGCCCGGCTTCTGGGAGCTGAAGCGCACGCGGACCGAGTCACCCGAGGTCGGGCCCCGGCCGGTCTGACCCGCACGGGACCGGCCACCTCGGTGGTCGTCCGGTACCGGGTGCTGCGGCCGAGCCGCACCACCCGGTACCGGCGGCCGCGTCACGCCGCGGCGGCCGGTTCGTCGGGGTGGCGCCGGCGAGTGGCCCAGAACACACCGGCAGCGGCCAGCGTGACCACGCCCCCGCCGATCCCCTGGGCCCGGAACCCGGCCAGCAACGCATCCTGCTCGGCTGCGGACAGGGCGACGACCTCGTCCTCGGGCAGACCGTACTGCCCGGCGGCCTGCGCCTCGGTAGCCCCCTCACGCAGGGCCCGGCTCACCTCACCGACCTCATCACGGTCGAGATCACCGGCACCGGCCCGGTCGTAGACCGACAACATGGCGGCCGACACCAGCAGGGCCATGGAGATCACCCCGAGCGAGGTCCCCAGACTCGTCGACGCCACCCGCAGCGCCGAGACCGAACCCTCCTCGCCCGGCGCGGCCCGGCTCATGACCGCGGTCTGCAACGGCACCAGTGCCGCGCTGAGCAACCCCGAGTAGAGGCTGACCACGACGACGGGAACAACGATGGGGAGGGTCCGGCTCAGGGTGGCGCTGAGGAACAGCACGGCGGCCACGCCCACCAGGAAGCCCGTGCCGGTGGCCGTGGCGCCCTTGACCTTCACCAGGCGGCCGGACACACGGCTTCCCAGCGAGGCCGCGAGCTGCGCCGGCACGAGCAGGACGGCTGCGGCCAGGACCGACCGGCCGTAGAAGTACTGCAGCCCGACGGTCGTGTAGTACAGCAGGTTCGAGAACGGGACGAGGACCACCACCAGCAGCAGCCACCCCAGCCCGCCCCGGCGCAACGGCTCCACCGACATCGCCGGCGACGGCGACAGACGGACTGCGACGACCAATGCCACCGACGCCACGACGACCCCGACCGCCCATCCCACGACCACGGTGGACAGCGTCTGGTCGCGACCGTACGTCTGGGCCACCTGCACCACGCAGACCAGCAGCACCCCGGCCAGGATCGGGCTGACGAGCTCACCCCGGTGCAACGCCCGCTCGTCCTGCGGCAGCAGGAACCGGACGACCAGCACGACCGCGAACCCACTGACGGACCACAGGCCGGCGACCCACCGCCACGACGACGATGCGACGAGCAGCCCGGCGAGCACCGGTACCACCAGCAGCACCATCGCCGTCAGCGAGTAGAGGATGCCGAAGGCGACGGGGCGTACCCCGGTGCGGGTGGTCGACGCCACCAACGCCGCCACCGCCGACACCAGCACGGCATAGCGACCGAGGCTGCACAGGACCATGCCGGCCATCACCACCTGTACCGCCGGCCCCACCGCGATCACCACACCGCCGAGGGCGTAGCCGCACCCGCCGGCGAAAAGCACCCGGCGCTGGCCGACCCGGGCCCCGAGCACACCCGCCGGGAAGATCACCAGCAGGCCGGCCATGTTCGGCAGCGCCCGGAGCAGCGAGGTCTGCGCCGCCGTCGCGTCCAGATCCGACAGCATCGGGACCAGCATGTAGTTGAACGAGCCGGGGACGACCCAGCACAGCGCGTACATGAGGGCGGCCGCCCGTACCACCCGGTTCTCGGCGTCGGTGAACCCCGAGGAGGTCAGCAGGCGAGGCATGCCGAACGGTACCGCAGGCGGGCCTGACCGCTCGCGGCGCCGGGACCGTCAGTCCTCGCCGTGGCGGCGGCGGCTGACGTAGAACACCACCGCCGAGCCCAGGGTGACGACCCCGCCGCCGAGGCCCTGGGCCCGGTAGCCGCCGACCATCGCCTTGCGGTCGATGCCCTCGAGTACCACGACCTCGCCGGTCGGGTAGTCGTACTGCGCGGCGATGTCCTCGGTCGAGTCGCCGTCGAGGATGCCGGCCATCACGTTCTGCAGCCCGGTCCGATCGGCCCCGGCGCCGCTGTGCCCGTCGTAGACCCGGTCGACACCGACGAACGCCACGGTCGACATGAACAGCACCCCCAGCACTCCCCCGACGGCGGCTGCTGCGCCCCGGAACGCCGCTGTCGACCCTTCGCTCCCGGCGGATGCCCGGTTCATGATCGCGGTGGAGAGCACCACCCCGACCGCGGCCGTCGACGCCCCGTAGACGCACAGCACCGCCAAGGGCGGCAGCAGCGACACGGTCGTGGTCTGCAACAGGGTGAGGAACAACGAAGCCGACGTGATCAGCAGCAGCGTCGTGCCGGCCACGGTGATCCCCTTGGCCTTGATGAACCGCTTCACGGTGCTCGCGCCGGCCACCGCCGCCGCTTGGGGCGGGACGAGCCACAACGCCGCCCCCAGCGACGACTTGCCGTAGAGGTACTGCAGGCCGACCGTCGTGTAGTACCAGAGGTTCGAGAACGGGACCAGCACCACCACCAGCAACAACAGCGTCAGGCCACCACCCCGCAGGGCGTCGAGCGACAACGACGGCGACGGCAACCGACGCAGCAGCACCACCAGCGCCGACGACGAGACCACCAGCAGCACGGCCCACACCAGCGCCAGGACCGACGCAGCATCGCCCCGGCCGACGACCGACACGAACTGCACCAGTGCGGTCAACGCCAAACCGGCCAGCACCGGCGTCCACAGCTCCCCCTCCACCAGGCGCCGGTCGCCGTCGGGCGGCAGCAACCGGCGGGCCAGCACCACCCCGATGCCGGCCAGCACCCATGCACCGGCCATCACTCGCCAGGACACCACGGTCAGCGCCACGCCGGCCAGCACCGGCACCGCCAGGTAGCTCGCCGGTGACATCGTGCCGAAAGCGGAGAAGGCCACCGGCCGGGCGCCCTCCCGCCCCGTGGCCTCGGCGAGCAGGGCCACGACGACGATGAACATCGCCGAGCGCCCCACGCTCACCAACAACTGCCCGACGATGGCCACCGCCATCGCCGGCGCGACGAGCACCAGCGCCGAGCCGGTCGCCATGAGCACCCCGGTACCGAGCAGGAACCGCCTCGGCCCCACCATACGGCCGAGTACGCCGGCGGGGAAGATGGCCAGCAGGCTGCCGATGTAGGGGACCGCCCGGACCAGCGACCGGCCGGTTCCGGTCGCGCCCAGATCGGCCAGCATCGGCAGCAGCATGAGCGTGGTGGACGCCGACGAGAACAGCGCCATGAGGGCCATCAGACAGGCCGCTCGCAACACCCGGTTCTCGTCGTCGGTGAGTTCGCCCCGCGTGATCAGCCTCGGCACGGGCGGTGACCCTAACCCACCGACCGGCCGGCCCTGCGCCCGGGCCGGCCGGGCGTCGTCAGACGAGGATGTTGATGGCGGCGTCGACCGAGGCGGTGCCGGTCACGTCGAGCAGCTGGTCGGCGACCCCGTCGCGGAAGACGTTGTCGCGGTTGTTGTAGGTCGGGTTGCGCAGGCTGCCGGCGTAGGCCGGGTTCGTGCCGTAGAGGGCGTCGGCGTCGGCGTCGTCGAAGGCGAACTGGCTGGTGAGCAGTCGTTTGGCCAACGAGCGGTCGCTGAACACCGCGACGTGGATGTGCGACGCCCGGCCCTGGTAGCGGCCGGGCAGGACCGACGTGAAGGCCACGGTGCCGTCGGCATCGGTCACCCCCACCGCCCGCAGGTACGACCGGGCGGCGTAGTCACCGCCGTTCATGCCGCCGCGGTAGGCGGAGTAGTGGCCGTCGACATCGCAGTGCCACACGTACACGGCGGCACCTGCGAACGGGCTGCGGTCGCCGCCGTGGCCGACCTTGATCCGCAGGGCCAACGGGATACCGGTCACGCGGTTCGAGCCGTCGAGGTCGGTGGTCATGTCCGTCCGGAACACGGCCGGCTTGTCGAGCACGTTGGCAAGGCCGCCGGCGCCGTTCTGGTTCGAGCCGTCGGCGGGGAAGGGCCCACCGGTCTCCGTGGGCGGGGTGAGCCACGGCAGGGCGGCCGCGGAGCAGGCCGATCGTCCGTCGCCGGGTCAGCCGGACCACCCGGCGTCGGCGAACGGTTGGACTGCGGTCAGTCCTCGTCGGGATGGCGACGACGGGCGACGTAGAACACCCCGGCCGCCCCGAGGGTCACGACCGCCCCGCCGATCGCCTGGGAGCGGAAGCCGACGACCATCGCCTCGGTCTCGTGCGCCGCCAAGCCCTCGATCTCGGACTCCGGCAGCTGCGACCAACCGGCGATCTCGGGCGTCGACTGGCCCTCGTGCACGGCGCGCAGCACCTCCATCAGCTGGTCCCGGCCGAGGTCGTCCTCGGAGCGCTCGGCGTGGGCACGGTGGACGCCGATCGACACCACCGTCGACATGAAGATCACCCCCAGCGCCCCGCCCAGCCCGACGGCGGCACCGCGGAACGACGCCACCGTCGACTCGGTGCCGGGAACGGACCGGTTCATCACCGCCGTGGCCAGCGCAACCTCGGCCGCCGCCACCGACGCCCCGTACAGGCACAGCACCACCACGAGCACGACCACCGGCGTCGACCCGGTCTGCAGACCGGCGGCGAACAGCGTCGCCGCCACCGCCGCCAGCATCGTGGTGCCGGACTTGGTGATGCCCTTGGCCTTGATGAACCCCTCCATCAGCGCCGCCCCGGCGACCGAGGCCATCTGCGCCGGCGCGGCCAGGAACGCCGCCCCCAGGGCCGAGATGCCGTAGACGTACTGCAGCTTGGCGTTCGTGTAGAACCACAGGTTGGCGAACGGGATCAGCACCACCACCAGCAGCAACAGCAGCAGACCGCCTCGCCGCAGCACCGCCGGGTTCACCGTCGGCGCCGGGATCCGTCGCATCAGCACCGCCAGCACCGCCAGGGCGGCCAGCGCCACCGCACCCCAGCCGAGCACGGCGACCGACACCCAGCCGCTGCGGTCGACGGCGAAGAACGCCTGCACCATCGCCGTGAGGGCCACGCCGGCCGCCGCAGGGGTCCACAGCTCGCCCAACACCGCCGGACGCTCACCGTCGGGTGACACCAAGGTGCGGGCCACCACCACCAGCCCGATACCGCTGAGCACCCACAGCGCCGCCACCGCCCGCCACGACACCACCGTCACCAGCAGGCCGGCGAACACCGGCGCCACCACGAACGCCGCGGAATCGACCGCCCCGTAGGCCGAGAAGGCGACGTGGCGGGCCCCTTCCCGGGTCGTCGCCGCGGTGAGCAGGGCGATGATGATGATGAGCAGCACCGAGCGCCCCACGCTCAGCAGGACCATACCGACCAGTGCGACGATCGCCCCCGGTGCCAGCAGCACGGCGGCCGAGCCCACCGTCACCAGAACGCCCGAGGCGACGAGCACCCGCCGGGGACCCAGCCGCATGGCGAGACCACCGGCGGGGAAGATGACCAGCAGGCTGGCGATGCTGGGTAGCGCCCGGAACAGGGCGGCCAGCCCCGAGCCGGCCCCGAAATCGGTGAGCATCGGCAGCAGCAGGTAGACGTACGACGACGGCACGACCAGCACCAGCAACGCCAGCAGGCACACGGCCCGAAGGACGCGGTTCTCGTCGTCCGTGAGGTCGCGGCGGGTCAGCAGGCGCGGCATCGCCGGACGGTAGCGCGCCACCGTTGCGGTGACGCCATGCGCCCGGGTCGCCGGGCGGGCCGTCCGGACCCGACATCCGGACCGCCTGCCCCACCCCGGGTCCGTGCTACCGTCGACGCGTCTTTCTAACGAAGATTCGACAGCGCGGAGGGTGCAGGGACATGTCGATGCGATGCGCGGTCATCGGCGCCGGAATGGCGGGGATCCTCGCCGTCATCAAGCTGCGTGAGGCGGGCTACGACGACCTCGTCGTGTACGAGAAGGCCGACCGGGTCGGCGGGACGTGGCGGGAGAACACCTACCCCGGCATCGCCTGCGACGTGCCCTCGCACGCCTACAGCTACTCCTTCGAGCTCAACCCCGACTGGTCGCACCGCTTCTCCCCCGGCCCCGAGATCCAGGCGTACTTCCAGGGCGTGGCGGACCGCCACGGGGTCACCGAGCGCATCCGTTTCGGCGAGGAGCTCACCAGCTGCGCGTTCCGTGACGGCCGCTGGCACCTGCGCACGGCGACGGGCACGACCGACGTGGTCGACGTGGTGATCGCCGCCACCGGCGTACTGCACCACCCCAACATCCCCGCCTTCGAGGGCATCGAGACCTTCGAGGGGGCCTGGTTCCACAGCTCCCGCTGGGATCACTCGGTGCCGCTCGACGGCCGCCGGGTCGGGGTGATCGGCACCGGGTCGACCGCGGTGCAGATCACCTCGGCGCTGGTCGAACGCACCGCCCACTTCACCCTGTTCCAGCGCACCGCCCAGTGGGTGCTGCCCATCGACAACCCGGCGTTCAGCGACGCCGAGCGCGAGGACTTCCGCGCCGACCCGGCCGGCACGAGGACCCTGCACGACCACCTGTCGCGGGCGTTCCGGGACGCGTTCTCGCACGCCGTCATCGACGTCAACTCCCCGCGGCTCGCCGAGATCGAGGCGGAGTGCCTGCGCAACCTCGAGCAGAACGTCACCGACCCGGACCTGCGCGAGCGGCTGCGACCGACCTACCGCGCGGCATGCAAACGGCTGATCGCCTCGCCGGACTTCTACCAGAAGATCCAACACCCCGATGCCGAGCTGGTCACCGCGGCCATCGAGCGCATCGAGCCCAAGGGCGTTCGCACCGCGGACGGCGTCCTGCACGAGCTCGACGTGCTGGTGTCGGCCACCGGGTTCCGGGCCGACCGGTTCGTGCGGCCGACCACCGTCACCGGCCGCGACGGCGTCGACCTCGACGAGGTCTGGCGCGACGGCCTGCTGGCCTACCTGTCGGTCGCCGTGCCGGGCTTCCCCAACTTCTTCATGCTCAACGGCCCCAACGGCCCGATCGGCAACTTCTCGCTGATCGACATCGCCGAGCTGCAGGTCGGCTACATCCTGCAACTGCTCGAGGAGATCCGCGCCGGGCGCTGCCGCGAGATCAGCCCGACCTGGGAGGCCACCCGCAACCTCGAGGCCGAACGACGCGAGGCCGCCGTCGGCACGGTCTGGGTGACCGGCTGTCGGAGCTGGTACCTCGACCGCGACGGCATCCCCGCCAGCTGGACGTTCACCTTCGACCGTTTCTGTGACGAGATGGCCGCCCCCAAGCTCGAGGCCTACGAGCTGATCGGCTGACGTCGCCGGTCGCGGACGGCCGGACGCGTCTGCCGGGACTCGGCCGGGACTCGGCCGGGCAGACGCGCCCCGTCAGGCGCGCCCCGTCAGGCGCGCCCCGTCAGGCGCGACCGTTCAGACGTGTCCGCCCGAACCGCCGTCGACGCTGAGTGCGACCCCGTTGACGTACGAGGCGGCGTTCGAGCACAGGAACACGATGGCCGCCGCCACCTCCTCCGCCGTGCCGTACCTACCGACCGGTACGCCCTGGGAGTTGCGGGCCAGCACGTCGTCGGCCGTGCCGCCCGCCGCAGCGGCGATCTCGCCCGCGGCCCGATCCCACATGGCGGTGTGGATGAGGCCCGGCAGCACCGAGTTCACCAGCACCCCGTCCGGCCCGTACTTGCCGGCGAGCGCCTTGCCGGTGGCGATCATCGCCGCCTTGGTCGCGGCGTAGTCGATCAGCGCAGCGTTGGGGTAGATCGCACCGGCGGTGGCCACCATGATCACCCTCCCCCAGCGTTGCTTGCGCATGGCGGGCAGGAACCGGCGGGTGCAACGCACGGCCGACAGCAGGTTCAGCTGATGCAGCTGTTCCCAGTCATCGTCGGTCATGTAGAGGAAGTTGCGCGACGGCGACGCCCCCACGTTGTTGACCAGGATGTCGACCGCGCCCAGATCGGCCTCGACCGCATCGAGGAAGGTCGCGGTCGACGCAGCGTCACCGAGGTCGGCCACGTAGCCCCGCACCGATCCTGTACCGGATGGTACGTAGGCGGCGAGGGCGGCGACACCGTCGGCCCCACGGGCGCAGAAGGCCACCTGGGCACCGTGGTCGGCCAGCAGCCGCACCGTCGCGGCGCCGATGCCGAGGCTGGCTCCGGTCACCACCGCCCGCTTCCCGGTCAGGTCGAGATCGATCACCGTCATCCTCCCGTCGTCGATGCGCTCAGCATGCCAGATGACTGCGCCCGACGGCGCCGGAGCGCACCCGGTCAGATCCCCAGCAGCGCCCGGACGGTGGCGGTATCGGCCACCGGACGGCCGACCGCGGCGGCGAGGGCCACCACCTCGGCCACCAGCTCGGCGTTGGTCGGCCGGCGACGTTCGCCGGGCAGGGGCGCGAAGTCCTCCCACCCCACCCGCACGTGGCCACCGAGCTCGATCGCCGCGGCGGCCAACCCGGTGCCGACCACGTCACCGCCGACCACCCCCACCATCCAACGCAACGGCGCGTCGCCGAGCAGACGCAGATAGGTCTCCAACGCCCAGATCTCGGCCGGCAGGCCGAAATACGTGGACGGACCCGACAGGTAGAACTGCAGCTTGGCCTTGGCCGGCAACGTGCCGGCCTCGAGATGACCCAATGCCAGCCGCAGGAACCCCGGCTCGAAGATGGACACGTGCACCGCCACGTCGCGCTCACGGCACCAGGCGAACATCCAGTCGACATCGGCCGGCGAGTTCACGT
Organism: uncultured Acidimicrobiia bacterium; assembly: GCA_903921205.1. GTDB lineage: Bacteria > Actinomycetota > Acidimicrobiia > Acidimicrobiales > CAIXPF01 > CAIXPF01. Next base: position 17,941 of record CAIXPF010000095.1, read on the forward strand.
AGGGCACCGCACCGGCTCCCACCGAACCGTCGGAGCGCCGTCCGGTCAGGTTCAGCGAGCCGGGGTCGGCCACCGCCAGGCTGAGCGCCCCGGCCTCGTGCAGCGCCACCAGGTGGGCGTAGCGGTCCTCGATGGTCCGGCCCTGGCCCCCGCCGGCCATCGTCGGGTAGCAGATCGCCCCGGGATGCACCGCACGGATGGCCTCCCATGCCAAACGGTACGGTTCGGGATCGTGGCGGCCGTCGCCGCCGAGCACCTCGTCGGCGGTGTGGTTGTGGATCACCGTGGCCCCGGCATCGAGGCAGGCCAGGGCGTCCTCGGCGACCTCCTCGACGGTGCAGGGCACCACCGGGTTGGCACGGGCCCCTCCCCGCCGGGCCCACGACGCCGGCAGGGCGCCGTTGATCGCCGCCTCGATGATCAGCGGTTCCGTCGCAGCCATCACGTCCTCCACGTCGTCCCGGTCGTCCCGGTCGTCGACGGCCAGCTTCCCACGGCTTCGTCGTCACCGCCCGGCGGGCGCGCCGGTGCCGGGTCGCGTACCGTGCCGGGACGCCGACGTGCACCGACGACACGCCGGGGACCGCTACCACACAGGAGCACACCGACCATGGGCCGACTCGACGGCAAGATCGCACTCATCACCGGCGGAGCCCGGGGCCAGGGGGCCGAGGAGGGCCGGCTGTTCTGCGCCGAGGGCGCCACGGTCATCCTCACCGACGTGCTCGACGAGGAGGGCGAACGCACCGCGGCAGGGATCGAAGGTGCGTCCTACCTCCACCTCGACGTCAGCTCCGAGGCCGAGTGGCAGTCGGTGGTCGACACGGTCATCGCCCGCCACGGGGCGCTCGACGTGCTGGTCAACAACGCCGGCATCGACCTCGACAAGCGTTTCGAGGCCACCACCCTGGCCGACTTCGAACGCGTCGTGGCCATCAACCAGACCGGCGTGTTCCTGGGCATGCGCACTGCGGCCACCGCCATGATGGCGGCGGGCCGGCCGGGCTCGATCGTCAACATCTCCTCGGTGGCCGGCCTGCAGGGCGTGCGGGGCCGGGCCGCCTACGGCGCCACCAAGTGGGCGGTACGGGGCATGACCAAGATCGGTGCGCTCGAGTGGGGCAAGCGGGGCATCCGGGTCAACTCGGTGCACCCCGGCCTGATCGAGACCCCGATGACGGAGACCCAGCGGGCGTTCACCGATCCCGACGTGCGGGTCCGCGCCGAGCGCAACATCCCCATCGGCCGGATGGGCACCGCCACCGACATCGCCAACATGGTGCTGTTCCTCGCCAGCGACGAGTCGAGCTACTGCACCGGCCAGGAGTTCACCGTCGACGGCGGCGTGCACCCGTGATCGAGGCACCGGCCACGGGCGGCGAGCCCAGCCGGGCAGCGTTCAGCCTGGCGCGGTGACCAGCGGCGGGGCCAGCACGAACAGGCCCTCGGCCTCGGCGAAGACCCCCTCGTCGCTCGAGCCCTCGCAGGTGATGAACAGTTTGCGGCCCTCGCGTCGGACCAGCCGGGAGCGGAACCGGACCGGCTGCTCCAGCGGGGCCGCGGCGCGGAAGGCGATGCTGAGCTGCACGGTGTAGGCGGGTTGGCCGACCAGCAGCAGGATCAGGCTCATCGACTCGTCGATCGCCGCCGCCACGGCACCGCCGTGGACCCGTTCGGGTGGGCCCTCGAAGGCCCGCCCGAACACCGTTTCGGCCACGGTCTCGTCACCGTCGCGACGGTAGGTGAAGCCCATCGACGTCCCGCTCGACGGGCCACCGATGCAGGACAGCTCGTCGAAGCGGAGCACCGAGCCGTCGGGCGGTGCCGGCTGGGGCACGCCGGTCAGCATGAACTCGGCCAGACCGCCCCGGCCGACCATGAAGGTGCGCTTGTCGCGCACCGGGGCGTCGCCGACCGCCGCCACCCACCCCTCGACCCGCCCCGCCAGCTCATCGAGCTGCGCAACGGTGAGGTCGCGCCCGGCGAGCAGGTGCGCCGCAGCGCGTACGGCCGCCGCGGCCCGCCGGGCGGGGTCGTCGTCGCGCTCGGGACCGGGACCGACCGGGCCCTCGTCGACGTCGTCCGCCATGCCCGGGTCCGGATTCAACGCGTCCTCGGCCGGGACGGCTTCGGGTCGGAAGGGGCGGCCTTCACCGCGGCCGGCTTCGCCGCAGCCGGCTTCGCTCCGGGAGCAGGCTTCGCGCCGGCGGGCAGGGTGCGGCGCTTGCGGGCCCGCTTGCGGCCGCCTGCCATGGCCACGATGGCGTCGAACTGGTCGGGGGTGACCGGCTGGACCGACAGGCGCGACTTGCCCACCAGCGGCATGCCCTCGAGCACCCCGCCGGGCTCGCCGTGGCTGCGCAGCTCGTCGAGGGGCACCAGCCGCGGGAAGATCTCCACGAAGCCGATGTCCACCATGAACCAGCGGGGGTCCTGCGGGGAGGACTGCTCGTCGAAGTACTTCGAGGCAGGGTCCCACGCAGTGTGGTCGGCGTAGGCGGTCCGTACCACCTCGCCGAGACCGACCACCCCGGGCGGCTTCGCATTGGAGTGGTAGACGAGCACCCAGTCGCCGAGCTGCATGTCGTCCCGCATGAAGTTGCGGGCCTGGTAGTTGCGCACCCCGTCCCACGACGTGCGGCCGAGCCGCTTCAGGTCGTCGATCGAGAACGCATCCGGTTCGGTCTTCACCAGCCAATGAGCCACAGCGGCGGATCGTAGGCCAGCGTCCTCACCCGTTCAGACTTTCGCCGGTCAGAGCGCCGGCGGACGCGTGGGCACCGGGACCGGCTCGCCTCCGGCCACCGTCCGCGCGTCGGCAACCCGGCTCCGTAATCGGCGGTCCCGTTACCGGAGATCGGCACCCGACGCGGCCGCGCCACGCGCGTGTGTGACCAATGTCACGGTTGCGTGAATTCCGGCTGTCGCCAGATGCGGGTACGGTGATCCGGCCTGCTTCCTGGCTGGCAGATGAACTGGGCGCGGCTGTCATGTTGTGCCCTCCCCGGGAAAATTGATGCAAGGAGCCCGCACCATGAAGACCAAGCTTCGCCTCGTTGGTGGCCTCACCGCCGGCCTGATCCTGTTCGCCGGCCTCACCGGCTGCAGCAGCAGCGACGACAAGGAAGAGACCACCGAGACCACCGCCAAGGGCGGCGCGACCGAGACCACCAAGGCCGGCGCCACCGCCACCACCAAGGCCGGCGAGACCGCCACCACCAAGGCCGGCGCCACCGCCACCACCGCCAAGGCTGCCGAGGCAACCACCACCGTCAAGAAGTGATCCGGCCCGCCGCATGCCGGCGGTGCTGAGCGATCTCGTATCGCCGATACGTGGCGGCCTTCGGGCCGCCACGTTCGCGTCCCGGCACCGCTGGTGCGCGGCCGTTGTCCACCGCTGCGGGCACCGGGCCACCGCCGTGAGGGACCGCTGCACCTAGCCTGGCGTCACGGTGAAGCTCCGACCTGCAGTTCTCATCCCGGCCACCCTCATCCCCACCGCCCTCGCCACCGTGGGTCTGGTCCGCACCCGGCGCACCCGGCGCACCCGTGGCACCGGTCCGCAGCCGGTCCGCACCACCTCGAGAGCAGCCCGCAACGTCGAGGTGGCGGCGTTGTCGGCCCGCGTGGGCACGGCGACCGCCCTCACCAGGGCCCGACAGGTGTTCGCCTCGGCGGAGCGGCGCATCAGCCTCGACGAGGATCTGCAGCTGCGCACCGCCGCCGACGTCGCTCGCACCCTCGGCGAGATGAAGGGCGCCCTGATGAAGATCGGGCAGATGGCCAGCTACCTCGATCACGGCCTGCCCGAACCGTTGCGGCTGGCCCTGACCCAGCTGCAGTCCGGGGCCCCGCCGATGAGCGCCGAGCTCGCCGCCCGCACCATCACCGAGGAACTGGGCCGGCCTCCCCAGGATCTCTTCCTCGAGTGGGACCCGGTACCGATCGCCGCCGCCTCGATCGGCCAGGTGCACCGGGCCATCACCAACGACGGCCGGGCGGTGGCGGTCAAGGTGCAGTACCCCGGCGTGGCCGATGCCATCGCCGCCGACCTCGGCAACGCCGACCTGCTCTTCGGTGCCCTCGGGCTGGCGTTCCCCGGCCTCGACCCCGACCCCATCACCGCCGAGCTGCGCACCCGCATCACCGAGGAGCTCGACTATCGGCAGGAGGCCCGCAACCAGCAGCTCTTCGCCGACTACTACGCCGGTCACCCGTTCATCCACATCCCGTCGGTGCTCGCCGAGCTGTCGACCGGGCGGGTGTTGACCAGCGAGCTGGTCACCGGGTCGACCTTCGCCGAGGCCGTCACCTGGGACGAACGCGAGCGTGACCTCATCGGCGAGACCATGTTCCGCTTCGTCTTCGGCAGCCTCTACCGCCTGCGGGCGTTCAACGGCGACCCCCATCCCGGCAACTACCTGTTCCACGGCGACGGGCGGGTCACCTTCTTGGACTTCGGCCTGGTCCGGCGCTTCAGCGACGAGGAGATGGCGAACTTCCAGCGGATGATCACCGAGATGGTGCTCAACGACGACCTCGTCGCCTTCCGCCGGGCGGTCGAGGACAACGGGCTGCTGGCCCGCGGTGCCCCGGTCACCACCGCCGAGGTCGGCGAGTACTTCAGCCACTTCTACACCTTCGTACGCCGCCGGGGACGCTTCACCTGGAGCACCGACTACGCCTCTGCCACCGTGCGCCAGACCTTCAACGCCTCGAGCCCGGTGACCCGTCACACCACGGTGCCGGCCAGCTTCGTGCTCATCCAGCGCATCAACCTGGGGCTGTACGCCCTGCTGGGGCAGCTCGAGGCCACCGCCGACTGGCGGATCATCGCCGAGGACATCTGGCCCTGGGTCGACCGGCCGGCCGACACCGAGCTGGCCCGGCGCGAGATCGCCTGGCGCAGCCGGCCCCGCTGACACCGTCGCCGGCCTGCGCACCCCCGCTCGGTCGTACCGGCCCACCGACCCCCGCCCGGTCGCACCGCTACGGTGGTCGCCGACCGCCCCGGCCCGGAGCACCCATGACCGATTCCGTTCCCGCACCCCTTGCCACCCGGGCGCCCGCCCGGCGTTGGGCCTTCGCCAACCCGTTGGAGATCGCCCTGGTCGAATGGGGCCCGGCCGACGGCCCCCCACTGATCCTGGTGCACGGCGGGGGCGACTTCGCCCGCAACTTCGACGGCTTCGCCCCGCTGCTGGCCGATGCCGGCTGGCGGGTGGTGGCCTGGGACCAACGCGGCCACGGCGACTCGGCCCGGGCCGAGCTGTACGGCTGGTCCGCGGAGTTGCGCGACCTCGTCGGGGTCCTGCGGGCGGTGCCGGGTGGCCCCCACCCGGTGATCGGCCATTCCAAGGGCGGGGTCCTGGCCCTCGACGTCGCTGCGGCCCGGCCCGACCTCGTGCGCGCCGTCGTGGCGGTCGACGGCTTCATCCGCCGGGTCTATCCCCCACGGCCGCCGGAGGAGACCGCCGAACGCTGGCTCGACCTGCAGCGATCGGGGCGTACCGCCCGCGCCGGCACCACCGCCGAGCTCGCCGAGGGTCGCCAGGCCGCCAACCCCCGCCTCGATCGGGCCTGGATCGACTACCTGGTCGAACTCGGCGCGACCCCCGACGCCGACGGACGCTGGAGCTGGAAGATCGACCCGGCAGCCTTCCCGCTCCCACCACATGCCGTGACCCTCGAGGCCGGCCTGCAACGGTTGGCGAGGGTGCGCTGCCCCCTGCTGGCTCTCAAGGCCGGCATCGAGGAAGCGATCGCCGGGCAGCCCTCCGCCGAGCTGCTGCGCGACCACCTGCCGCCGCTGGGCCGCCTCGAGGTCCTCGACGGGCTCGGCCACTTCGCCCACGTCGAGGACCCGCAGCGCATCGCCGCGCTCGCGCTGTCGTTCCTCGACGACGTCCTCGATGACGACCCCGACCCCGACCGCGACTGACCGGTGGCCCCCCGAAACCTGACCCGGTACGGGTGGTACGCCGTTGCCGCGGCCCTCGCCACCATGGCGCTGAAGTTCGGCGCCTGGGCGTTGACCGGCTCGGTCGGGTTGCTGTCCGACGCCCTCGAGTCCACCGTCAACCTCGCAGCCGGCATCCTCATGCTGCTGGCGCTACGGGTCTCGGCCCAGCCCCCGGACGATACCCACCAGTACGGGCACGAGAAGGCCGAGTACCTCTCGGCCGCCGCCGAGGGCCTGATGATCATCGTCGCTGCGGCGCTGATCGTGTGGACCGCAGTCGACCGGCTGCTGCATCCCCGTCCACTGGAGCAGATGACCGTCGGCCTGACCATCAGCACCTCCGCCGCGATCGTCAACCTGGTGGTCGGACTGTGGTTCGTCCGGCTCGGCCGCCGCAACCATTCCCGGGCGCTGGAGGCCGACGGCCGGCACCTCCTGACCGACGTCGTCACCTCGGCGGGGGTCGTGGTCGGCCTCGGGCTCGCCACGCTGACGGGCTGGGAACGGCTCGACCCGCTGGTGGCGATGACGGTCGGGGTCAACATCGTGGTCACCGGCGGTCGGGTGCTGTGGGGATCGGTCAGCGGCCTCATGGACCCGACGCTGCCACCCGAGGAGCAGGCCACCCTCGATGCAGTGCTGGCCGGCTACGCCGAGCGGGGCGTGGCATTTCATGCGGTACGGAGCCGCCAGTCCGGCCACCGTCGATTCGTCTCGCTCCACGTCCTGGTCCCGGGGGCATGGTCGGTCAGCCGGGCGCACGGCGTCGTCGAGCAGCTCGAGGCCGACATCCGCACCGCGCTCGCCCACCTCGATGCCCTCACCGTGTTCACCCATCTCGAACCACTCGAGGACCCGCGCTCCTACCGCGATGCCCACCTCGACCGCGAACCACCTCCAGCCGGGCCGCGCGGGCTGACCGGACCGACCGGACCCGAACCTGCACCGCCAAGCGCTGCGCCCGCCGAAGCTGCCGAGCACCGGGAAGGGCCCCGATGAGCGCAGAGGCCCCGGCATGGTTCACCCAGCAATGTGCCGTCGTGCCCGACGAGGGCACGATCGACGTCGACGGGTGCGCCATCCGCTGGCTGCGCTGGGGAGATCCAGCCGCGCCACCGCTGGTCCTGGTGCACGGCGGCGCCGCCAGCGCCCGGTGGTGGGTGCCGCTGGCCCCGTTCCTCACCACCGACCGCTGCGTCATCGCCCCCGACCTGTCCGGCATGGGCGACTCCGGCTGGCGTACCACCGGGTACCGTACCGAGCAGTGGGCCGACGAGGTCCTGGCCTGTGTCGGCGAGGCCAGCCGCAGCGCCGAGCGACCGGTCCTGGTGGGCCACAGCCTCGGCGGCTCGGTGGTGGCGGTGGCCGCCGTGCGCCGGCCGGACGCCGTGCGCGGGGTGGTGCTCTGCGACACCGGGGTCAGCCGTTCCACCCGCACCGGACGATCGGCGCGCCACTTCCGCAACCGGTTGACCTATCGGGACGCAGCCGAGGCCGTCGCCCGCTTCAAGCTGATCCCGCGTCAGGACTGCGCCAACGCCTGGATGGTGCAGCACATCGCCCGGACCTCGATCCGGCCGGTGGGGCCCGGTGGCCCCGACGACCCGACCCGTCCCGACGACGACGCCGCGGTCGCCTGGACCTGGAAGTTCGACTGGCGGTTGTTCGCCCGCAGCTACGAGAAGCCCTTCGCGGCGTACCTCGAGCAGCTCGGTGCCCTGGAGCTGCCGGTGGCCTGCATCTTCGGCGAGCGCAGCCGGGTGGTCACCGCCGAGGTCGCCGAGCGCATCGCCGCCCACCTCGGTCCCCGTCCGACCGTCTGGATCCCCGACGCCGCCCACCACCTCATGGCCGACCAGCCCATCGCCTTCGTCACCGCACTACGGGCCGTACTGCTCGGCATGTAGACCGTCCGTACGGCCTCACCCCGTCGGGAGCGGCGCCGACCCGGCCCGATCCGACGGATCGAGCACATCGAGCACATCGAGCACGTCGGCGTCGGACAACGAAGCGCGCACGTCGATGTCGACCCGGACCGCCACATCCGGACAGAAGCCCCGCACCGCCGCCGACAGCGCCTCGTGCAGCCGGGCCGCCACCTCGCCCGCACGCTCGGCGGGGCACTCGAGCACCACCGAGTCGTGCACCGTCTGGGCGGGCCACACCTCGTCGTCATCGGCCAGCCACTGCCACAGCAGCGCGAATGCCACCAGCATGGCGTCGGCCACGCCGCCCTGGATGGGCGCATTGCGATGGGCGTTGCCGAGCACGGCGATCCGGTCCGACAACGTCCGCTCGAGCAGTCGGTCACGCTCGGCACGTCCCAGCCGCGACTCGACCCGTTGCACCATGGCCAGCCGCAGCGGCCGGTCGTCGAAGCGTCGGTGCAGTTCGCCGTCGGACAGCGCGGCGCCGTCGTCGGACAGCCGGACACCGTGGTCGGCCGCGACCTCCTCGCGTACGGCCACCCAGGCGGCGTCGCGCCGCTGGGAGGCGCGGACCGCGGCCGAGCGCAGCACCCCCCACATGCCGATGTCGAAGATCCGCCGGCGGCCGGCCAGTGTCCGGGTCTCCCAGCCGATGGCCGCGCCGTCGGTCCCCAGCACGACGGCATCCTCGAAGCGGGCCAACCAGCGCAGCCGCTCGGCATCACCGAGGTCCGGCCGGTCGGCGAGTTCCTCGGCGGTGGGGGCCCGGCCGTGCAGGGCGCGGACCTCACGACGGAAGGACCGCAGGCGATCGAAGCCGACCAGGAGCTCCAGGCTGGTGTCCCAGTCGGCTGCAGGCGGGTTGGCCGCGAGCTGATCGACGACGCGGTCGTGGCCGCGCAACCAGCCGGCCACGCCGGGGTAAGCCGTGAGGTACGCATCGAGCAGGCGTTGCGCAGCCTCGACGGTCACCTCCTGCTCGGCGTTGCTGAGGCTGCGCGCCAGGGAACGGGCACCGAGCCCGTAGAGGATCCCGAAGTTGATGGCCTTGGCCCGCGCCCGCAACAGACCATACCGTTTGGTATCCACATCGCGCAGTGCGTCGACATCCTCGCCGAACATCGCGCTGGCGGTGGCCACATGCACATCGCCACCACCCGCGAGCGCAGCCTGCAACGCGACATCGCCGGACACCTGGGCCATCCATCGCAGCTCGGCCTGGGAGAGATCGGCGTACACCAGGACCCGTCCCGCAGCCGGCCGGACGAACGGCTTGGTCTCCGGCGCCAGGTTCTGGGCGTTGGGGAACCGGCTGGCCAGCCGGCCGGTCGACGTGCCCACGATCTGCAGGTACTGGGGTCGGATACGACCGTCGTCGGCCACATGGTCGAGCAGGGCCTCGCCGTAGGTCGACACCAGCTTGGCGTGACGGCGGTAGCGCAGCAGCGCCTCGGCCAGCTCGCCGCCGATCTCGCCGAGCACCGCAGCGGTCAGCGGATCGTGGGGACCGAGCAGACGCGCAGCTCCACCGGCTCGCTGGAAGTAGGTGCGGACCTCCCGCTCGGCATGGCGGTTGAGCGCCGCCTTGGCCTGGGGCTCCGATGCCGGGTTCCACGTCGGTTCGACCTCGACGGAGAACAGGTTCCCCTGGCCCCCACCGGTCAGCTCGGCCAGCTCGCTCTCGCTGCGGCGCAGCGCCGACTCCTGGTCGGCCAGGAAGTGCCGGTAGCCGTCCCGGTCGAAGGGGAACCCGCAACGGGTCAGCCGGTCGAGGAACGGGCGAGCCGCCATCTCCAGCTCCGCCGCGCCGACCAGACCTGCTCGCCCGAGGCGTTCGTTCAGCTCGTCGGCCACCCACAGGGTCACCACGGCATCGGCCCCGGCATAGCGCACCTGCTCGTCGGTGAGGTCGGTGTGCAGGTCGTAGCTCAGCTGGGTGGTGCCCTTGCCGTCGATCTCGATGCGCAGGTACCGCCGCGCCGCCCACGCCAGGCCGTGGTAGAAGGCGAAGCCGCTGCGTCCCTGGTGGAGCAGGGCATCGGCGAACATGGCGTCCCACCAGCGCAGCCGCGCCGAGGGCGCCACCCCGGCCGGCTCGAACACCGCGGTATCGACCACCCCGGCGTCGAACGAGGCGTTCCACGCGGCCGCCCGCCGGCCCGACAGCAGCGGGGCCAGCTCGGCCGGGTCGAGGTCGCGGGCGTCGATCACCCACGCCGCCTCGTGGCCGGCCTGGTCACGGGTGGCGGCGGACAGCACCCGCATCGAGCCGGTGCCGATGTGGGTCTCGGTGTCGACGGCGAGCGCCACCGCGTCCTGCAGCGCCGCCGCGAACGCCGGGAGCTCGCTGCGACGGGAGATCCGCTGCAGCGGGACCGATTCCGGCTGTCGCGCCCGGTGCTGCACGTCAGTCGGCGCCGGCGGCGAGCAGCGGCCGGTGCGCGCCTGCCACGGCGTCGAGGGCCGAGCGGAACCGCTCGATCGCATCCTGCAGCAGCGCGTCGTCGAGCACGGTGGACAGTGCGATCAATCCCCGTCCGGCGAAGAACAAGCCTGCGTTCAGCGCGGCGAGGTGGAACGACGTAGCCAGGTCGTGGTCGACCCGGACCTGGTTGGCCTCCGGGGGCACGGCGCTGAAGAAGCACTGCAGCAGGCTGCCCGACCGACGCGTACTGAAGGGTATGGCAAGCCGCGCGGCATGCTCGACGAGGGCGTCGTCGAGCCGTTGTGCCCGAACCGCCATGGCGTCGATGCGTTCGGCGGTCAGCTCGCGCAGCGACACCAGCCCCGCCGCTGCGGTCACCGGGTTGCCGTTGAAGGTGCCGGAATGGACCAGCCGGGGTGCGGGAGGGACGGTGACCGCCAGGTACTCGGCCCGGCCGCCGACCGCCCCGACGGGCAGGCCACCGCCGATGATCTTGCCCATGGCGGTGAGGTCGGGCTCGACGCCGTGCAACCGCTGGGCACCGCCGGTGGACAGCCGCAGGGTGATCACCTCGTCGAGCACGAAGAGTGCCCCGGCGGCGCGGGTGGCCTCGGCAATAGCGGCGAGCGCCCCGGGCGGCGCAGCCGACAGCCCTGCGGAGCCCATCACCGGCTCGAGGATCACGGCGGCCACCTCGTGGCCGTGCCGGTCGAGCAACCGCTCGAAGTCCGCGACGTCGCCATGACGGGCGAGCACCGTCTCGGGGCCGTCGTGGCCCAGGAAGCCGACCTCGAACTCCTCGAGCGAGCCGTGGTAGCCGTAACGGGCCATGGCCACCTTGCGGCGGCCGGTGACGGCGCGGGCGAGGTAGGCGCACAGCATCGTGGCCTCGGTCCCCGAGTTGCACAGACGCACCTGTTCGACCGAATCGACCCGCTCGCACAAGGCTTCCGCGAGCTCGAGCTGCTGGTCGTTGCGGGCCGGCCATGCCGTGCCCCGAGCCGCCTGCCGCTGCACCGCCTCGACGATCGGCGGGTAGGCGTTGCCGTGCACCAGGGACGTGTAGTTGCCCAGCAGGTCGAGGTAGCGGTTGCCGTCCACGTCGAACAGGTACGGCCCCTCGCCGCGCTCCATGGTCAACGGGTAGGGCGGGTGATACGTGGTGGTGCGGGTGTCGCCACCGGGCATGACCGCCAGGGCCCGCCGGTGCCGGCTCGCCGAGCCGGGGGTACGGGCCGTGAACGCCGCGAGGATCTCGCTCATGGCGGGAGGCTATCCGAGCCTCCGTGGCCGGTGACGGCGTGGGAGACTGTGCCGATGACGGCACGAAGCGAGCATGTGGCCTCCTGGGTGAGTCGGCTGGTGCAGATTCCCAGCGTCAACCCGCTGCACGCCGGTCCCCGGGCCGGTGTGCTCGGCGAGACCCGGTTGGCCGAGGCACTCGCCGGGTTCTTCACCGAGCTCGGCGCCGACTCGGTCGAGCTGGTCGAGGTGTTCGAGGGCCGGCCCAACGTGTACGGCATCTGGGAAGGCACGGGCGACCGGTGGGTGGTGCTCGACGTGCACACCGACACCGTCACCGTCGAGCACTGCGAGGGCGATCCCTTCGACGGCCGGATCGCCGACGGACGGGTCTACGGGCGGGGCTCGGTCGACACCAAGGCCTCGCTCGGGGTGATGATGGCGGTGCTCGAGCAGGCCCGCGCTGCCGGGCACCGCATCGAGCCCAACCTGGTGGTCGTGGGCTCGATCTCCGAGGAGGCCGGCGGGCTGCTCGGTGCGGTCGGCTTCCGCGAATGGGCCGAGGCCCGGGGGCTGCGACCCGACGAGGTGATCGTGGCCGAGCCGACCATGTGCGCCCCGATCCACGGCCACAAGGGCGGGGTCTCGCTCGACATCGCCGTCAAGGGCCTCGCCGCGCACTCGGCCAACCCGCATCTCGGGCGCAACGCCATCACCGCTGCGGCCAAGCTGATCCTGGCGCTCGAGGCCGAGCACCATCGCCTGCAGGCCCTCGTCCCCACCACCGCGGTCGGCAACGGCACGCTGACGGTGGCCATGATCAACGGCGGCACCGGGGGCAACATCGTGCCCGACGCCTGCACGGTGACCGTGGGCCGCCGCATCGTGCCCGGCGAGGACAACGAGGTGGTGGCCGACGAGCTGATGGCACTGGTGGAACGGGCCTGTCCGCTGCCGGTCGAGATCACCCGCGCCTATCTCGGCTCGCCGGCGTTCTACCAGCCACCGGACTCGCCCTTCGTCCAGCAGCTCGCCGCATGGGCGGGCACCGCACCCGAGGTGGCGGCCTACGGCACCAACGCCCTGCGCTACGACGGCTTCGCCGAACAGATGGTGGTGTTCGGCCCCGGCTCGATCGACAACGCCCACACCGCGGTCGAGTACGTGGAGATCGAGCAGCTCGAACGCTGTGCCGAGGTGTTCGCCCGCTGGCTGGGCCTGCCCGCTACCGGCGGCTGACCGACCGCCGGGCAGCGGCACGTATCCTCGTGCCCGTGCAGCACGTCAGCCTGGTGGTACTCGCAGCGGGCCTCGGTTCGCGTTTCGGTGGGACGAAGCAGCTCGCGGCGGTCGGACCGTCGGGCGAGGCGATCCTGGACTACACCATCAACGATGCCGGACAGGCCGGGTTCGACCGGCTGGTGCTGGTGATCCGCCACGAGCTGACCGCCCTCGTCGTCGACCATCTCCGTACCGTGCACGGCGACGGACTGGACTACCGGCTGGTCTACCAGGACGACTTCGGGCCCTCGCGAGCCAAACCGTGGGGCACCGGCCATGCCGTGCTCGCGGCGCACGAGGCCGTCACCGGCCCCTTCGCGGTCGTCAATGCAGACGACTTCTACGGCCGTCGAGCGTTCGAGCAACTGGCCCGGGCGTTGCGTGGCGACGCCGCCCCGACCCACCATCACCTGGTGGCCTACCGGCTGGCCGAGACCCTCTCGGCATCGGGCACGGTCTCACGCGGGGTGTGCACGGCGCGCGCCACGGGCGAGTTGGTCTCCATCGTCGAGAACCTGGCGATCGCCCGCGACGAGCACGGCGAGATCGTCTCGCTCGAGACCGGCCGTCGCTTCGACGCCGACACACCGGTGTCGATGAACCTGTGGGGCCTGCGCCCATCGATCCTCGAGGAGTTGCACCGGGCCTGGTCGGCGTTCTCGGCGGCGCACGGTGCCGAGAACGCCGACCAGGCCGAGTTCCAGCTCCCGACGGTGATCGACGCCGCGGTGGCGGCCGGACGGGCCAGCGTCGGGGTCGAGCTCACCGACTCACCGTGGATGGGCGTCACCTACCCCGACGACCTGGCGGACGTGCAGGCACGCATCGGCGACCTGGTCGCGGCCGGCGAGTACCCCTCACCGCTGCGCTGAGCCGGCGGGCGCCGCAGGAAACGGCGCAGCGCGCCCTCCCCGGTCAGATGGCGTCGGTGCCCATCTCGCCGGTCCGGATGCGCACGGCGCGGTCCACGGGCGAGATCCAGATCTTGCCGTCGCCGATCTTGCCGGTGCGGGCGGAGCCGGCGATGACATCGGCGATCTTCTCGGCGTCGCCGGACTCGCACATCACCTCGATCTTGACCTTGGGCACGAAGTCGATCTGGTACTCCGCGCCGCGATAGGTCTCGGTGTGGCCGCCCTGACGGCCGAAACCCTTGACCTCGGTCACGGTGAGACCGGCAACCCCCGCGGCGCGCAGGGCGTCCTTGACGGACTCGAGCATGTGCGGCTTGATGATTGCGGTGACGATGTGGAGCATGGTCGCTCTCCTTGGTTGAGAACAGCGTAGAGGCTTTCAGCTGAACGGGGTCACGGACAACGGCGATCAATCCGCCAGGCCGGCCACCCGGCTCATCGGTACGGACGGTTCGAGGAGGTAGCCCCGCGAACGAATCGTGCGGATGGACAGCCCGAGCGGTTCGACCCGGCGGCGCAGTCGCAGGATGTGGACGTCGAGGGCGTTACGGCCGGGGCTCTCACCGGGCCAACCGGCGACGGTGAGATCGTCGCGACGCACGACGCCCTTGAACGAGGCCACCAGGACCGCAGCCAGCCGGGCCTCGAGCGGGGGCAGGCTCACCTGGTCCCCGGAGAAGCGCAACACGCCCCACTGGTCCAGACGTGGGGTCAGCAGCCCGGCGTCGCGACCACGGGCGGTCAGCGCATCGATCCGGGCCTGGAGGTCGTTACGGTCGACGGGGAGCCGGACCCAGTCCTCGAGCGGGTCGACCGCCACCGGCGCCGGCGACTCCGGCTCGACCAGCAGCAACCTGGGCAGGCGCGCCTCGACCAGCTGATCACGACGTTGCCGCTGTGAAGGCCAGCGGACCAGCTCTACATCCATCGGCGGTCACGGTACGGGCGCGACGTTTCCTGCCTGTTTCGTCCAGATGAACACGCCGCCGTCGGGCTGCGACCCCGGCCACCCGGGCACGGCACGGTCACGGCACGGTCACGGTGTGCAAGGCTCGCCGCCATGAGCGCTTCTTCGTTCACCACCCGTCCGGAGCTGCTCGGCAGCCTCGGGATGGCGGCGAGCACCCACTGGCTGGCCACCGGCACCGCGATGTCGGTCCTCGAACGCGGCGGCAACGCCTTCGACGCCGCAGTGGCGGCGGCGCTGGTCCTGCACGTGGTCGAGCCCCACAACAACGGACCGGCCGGCGACGTGCCCATCCTGGTGCGCACCGGGCGAGAAGGCCCTGTCGAGGTGCTCTGCGGGCAGGGACCCGCTCCGGCCGGGGCCACCATCGCCCATTACCGCAGCGAAGGCCTCGACCTGATCCCGCGCAGCGGTCTGCTCGCCGCCGTGGTTCCCGGCGCCGTGCCGGCCTGGCTCACCCTGCTGCGTGACCACGGCAGCTGGTCGGTGGCCGACGTGGCGGCGCCCGCCATCGGCTACGCCCGGACCGGCTGGCCGGTGGCCACCGCGACGGCGACCGCGGTGAACGGCTCGCGCCTGCTCTTCGAACAGTTGTGGCCGACCTCGGCGGCGTACTGGCTGCCCGCGGGCCGGGCACCCCGGCCGACCGAGCGCTGGCAGAACCCTGCGCTGGCGGACACCTGGGACCGTCTGCTGGCGGCGACCGCGGGCGAGACCGGGCGCGAAGCGCAGATCGACCTGGTGCTGCGCTGCTGGCGGGAGGGCTTCGTGGCCGCCACGGTCGACCGCTTCGTCCGCAACCCGGTGGGTGACGGGGTCGGCCACACCCATGCCGGGGTGCTGCGCGCCGAGGACCTCGCCGCCTGGCAGCCGGCCTACGAGCCGTCGGTGTCGCACGACTACGCCGGCTGGACCGTGCACAAGTGCGGGCCCTGGTCGCAAGGACCGGTGCTGCTGCAGTCGCTGGCCCTGCTCGAGCAGCTCCCGATCGACGGGATCGACGTGCTCAGCGCCGACTTCGTGCACCTCGTCGCCGAGGTCATGAAGCTGACCTACGCCGACCGTGACACCTTCTACGGCGACCCCACCCGGGTTGCGGTGCCGCTCGACGTGTTGCTGTCGGCGGCCTACAACCGGCAACGGGCCACCCTGGTCGACCTCACCCGCTCGAGCACCGAGTACCGGCCCGGCGTGGTGGCCGGGTTCGGCCACCCGCTCGACTACGCCGCTGCGGTGGCCCGCCAGGACGTGGCGCGGGAATGGGCGAGGCGGGTCAGCGGCGAGGCGGCCGGATCGGGCCCGCCCCGGGGCGACACCTGTCATCTGGACGTGGCCGACCGCTGGGGCAACGTGGTCTCGGCCACCCCGAGCGGCGGCTGGCTGCAGTCCTCGCCCCACATCCCCGAACTCGGGTTCCCGCTGGGCAGCCGTGCCCAGATGTTCTGGCTCGACGAGGACCATCCGTCGGCGCTGGCCCCGGGAAAGCGCCCCCGGACCACCCTCACCCCCAGCCTGGCCACGGCCGATGAGGGCCGGACCGCCCTGGCCTTCGGCACCCCCGGCGGCGACGGGCAGGACCAGTGGCAGCTGCAGTTCTTCCTGCGGGTGGTGCACGGCGGGCTGAACCTGCAGCAGGCCATCGACGCGCCGGCATTCCGGTCCTCGCACTGGCCCGACAGCTTCTGGCCCCGCCAGGCGTACCCCAACCGGCTCCTGGTGGAGGGTCGCTTCGGGGCCGAGGTCCTCGGCGAGCTCACCGCTCGCGGCCACCGGGTGACCGAGGCCGACCCCTGGTCGGAGGGGAGCATCTCGGCGGTGCTCAGCCCGGCGGAGGGTTTCCTGCGCGCCGCGGCCAACCCCCGGGGCATGCAGGGCTACGCAGCCGGGCGCTGAGCGGGTTGACCGGGCCCCGCTGGGCGGAGCGGCCGGGTGGGCGCGGCCGCAACCGGAACGTGTCCCGGTAGCTTCGGGGCATGCGGGTCTGGCGAACGGTCCTCCTCCTCGGTGTTGCCTCGATCGGGCTGAGTCTGCTCGGGGCCTGCGGCGGCAGCGATTCCGTCGGCGAGCCGCGTTCGCGGGCCGAGCAACTCGACGGGCGCACCTTCGTGGCCCAGCAGCTCAGCCAGGACGGCGCCTCGCTGCCGCTGGCCCCGGGTTCGACGATGACGGTCGGGTTCTCCGGCGGGAAGCTGACGGCCTCCGCCGGCTGCAACACGATGGGCGGGTCGTTCACCATCGAGGGCACCGCTCTGGTGGTGGGCACCCTGGCCATGACCGAGATGGCCTGCGCCGAGGCGATCATGGCTCAGGAGCAGTGGCTGAGCCATCTGCTGTCCTCGAAGCCGACGGTGGGGATCGAAGGGGTCTCGCTCACCCTCGCCGGTGAGGGCTCCACCGCCGTGCTGATCGATCGGGCCGTGGCCGAAGCGGCGCCCCCGATCCGGGGCACCACCTGGTTGCTCACCACCGTGATCACCGGTCAGACCGCGTCGACCCCGCCGACCGGGGTCGAGTCGACCCTGCTGATCGAAGGCGACCGCCTGACGATCCAGGGCGGCTGCAACCGTGGCGGGGCCACGGTGACCATCACCGACGGCGTGTTGACCACCGGCCCGTTCATGATGACGAAGATGGCCTGCGAGCCCGCCGGCCAGGCGCTCGACCAGACCCTGCTCGACGTGTTCGGCGCCGCGCCGACCTCCCGGGTCGAGGGTCAGAACCTCTTCATCGACGCCGACACCACCAGCCTGGTCTACGTGGCGAGGAACTGACGGCCGGCGCCGGGTCCTGCGACGCTCAGCGCAACGAGATCACCGGCGTCAACGGCTGCTGCCCCGACAACACGGCGACGAGGTTGTCGCAGGCCAACTGCACCATCGCCGCCCGGGCCTCGTGGGTGGCCGAACCGAGGTGGGGTGCCAGCACCACGTTGTCGAGCTCGAGCAGACCGGGGTGGATCACCGGTTCGGCCTCGTACACGTCGAGCCCGGCCCCGGCGATGACACCGCC
The DNA here is from genome assembly GCA_903921205.1 of uncultured Acidimicrobiia bacterium. Classification (GTDB taxonomy): domain Bacteria; phylum Actinomycetota; class Acidimicrobiia; order Acidimicrobiales; family CAIXPF01; genus CAIXPF01. The sequence goes on from CAIXPF010000095.1 coordinate 35,669, forward strand.
CTGCAGGGCCGCGACCAGGGCGGCCTCGTCCACCAACGGTCCGCGCGCCGTGTTGACCAGCAGGGCCGTGGGCTTCATCGTCGCCAGCGCCGCAGCGTCGATCACGTGGCGGGTCTCCGGGGTCGACGGGGCGTTGAGCACGATCACGTCGGAGCGCGTCAGCAACTCCTCGAGCGACACGTAGCCCGCCGTCGCCCCCGGAACCGGCCGGCGGTTGTGGTAGATCACGTCCATCTCGAAGCCGACGGCGCGACGGGCCACCGCCGAACCGATCTTGCCCATGCCGAAGATGCCGAGGGTCTTGCCACCCAGGCCGGTGCCCAGCAGCTCTCCCGGCCGCCAACCCGACCAGCGGCCGGTCCGCGTCAGACGCTCGCCCTCGCCGATACGTCGCGCCGCGGCCAGCAGCAACGCCCAGGTGAGATCGGCGGTGGCGTCGGTGAGGACGTCGGGGGTGTTGGTGACCATCACCCCGCGTTCGACGCAGGCGGCGACATCGATGTTGTCGTAGCCGACCGCCATGTTGGCCACGATCCGCAGGTTCGGCGCGGCGTCGAGCAGGGCCGCATCGACCCGTTCGGACAGCAGGCAGAACAGGCCGGCGGCGGGGGCGGCCAACTCGGTGAGCTCGTCCGCGGGGCATGCGGCGTCGACCTCGCGGTAACGCACCACGAAGCCGGCCTCCTCGAGCGGGGCGATGCCGGGCGAGGGGATCTGTCGGGTCACGGCTACCACGGGCACGCTCACCGGCCAGAACCTAACCTGCTCGGCCATGGAACTTCGCTTGGACGGCAAGGTGGCAGTGGTGACGGGCGCGTCGCGGGGAATCGGCAAGGGCATCGCCAAGGCCTACGCCGACGCGGGGGCGTCGGTGATGCTGGTGTCCCGCAAGCCCGAGGGTCTCGAGGCGGCCGCGGCGGACATCGGAGGCGACGTCGCCATCTTCCCCGCCCATGTCGGCCGGCCCGAGGACGCAGCGGCATGCATGCAGGCCACCCTGGACCGATGGGGCGCCGTGGACGTGCTGGTCAACAACGCCGCCACCAACCCCTACGCCGGCCCGACCATCGACTGCGATCTTTCGCGCTGGGACAAGACCCACGAGGTCAACCTGCGCGGCCCCTTCGCCTGGACGCAGGCCGCCTGGCAGGCGTCGATGAAGGCCAACGGCGGCTGTGTGATCAACATCGCCTCGGCCGGTGGCTACGTCACCTCGAGCCAGCTCGGGGTGTACGGCATCTTCAAGGCTGCGATGATCCACATGACCAAGCAGCTCGCCTCGGAACTGGGCCCGAAGGTGCGGGTCAACTGCATCGCCCCGGGTCTGATCAAGACCGATTTCGCCAAGATCCTGTGGGAGGGCGAGCGGGGCCAGAAGGTCGCCGAGGTCTACCCGCTCAAGCGGCTCGGTGAGCCGGAGGACATCGGGGAGGCCGCGTTGTTCCTGACCGCGGGCGCCACCTGGATGACCGGCCACACCCTGCTGCTCGACGGCGGTGAGATCATCCGCCAGGCCGAGGTCGGCATCGACGACTGAACGGTCCGGACCGGACCCACCCGGACCGGACCCACCCGAACCCTCCCACACCCGAACCCCGCACCTCACGGAGACCGCCATGGCCGAACGGACCGAGAACGGGCTGATCGTGGAGGTCCGCGACCATGTCGCGTACGCCACGATCGACCGTCCCGAGCGCATGAACGCGTTGTCGCGCGGGCTGCAGAACGACCTCGTCGACGCCTTCGACGCGTTCTCCACCGACCGTGAGGTGTGGGCGGTGCTGCTGACCGCCACCGGCGAGCGGGCATTCTCCGCCGGGGCGGACCTCAAGGACATGGGTGCCGGCGATGCCCGCGGCCGGGGACCGGCGCAGCCGATGTTCGGGTCTCGACGCAACTTCTTCGAGGTGATCGCGGAGTGCGCCAAGCCGACGGTGGCAGCCCTGTTCGGGTGGGCGCTCGGTGGCGGCTGCGAGCTGGCGCTGGCCTGCGACGTGCGCATCGCCGCCGACGACCTACGCATCGGTATGCCCGAGGCCAAGCGGGGGCTCGGGGCCAACTTCGGCTCGGTGGTGCTGCCGCGCCTCATACCGGCCGGTATTGCCTACGAGCTGCTCTACACCGGCGAGCCCATCGACGCCGCCGCGGCCCGACACTGGGGCCTGGTGAACCGGGTGGTTCCCCGCGCCGGGCTCGCCGCCGAGGCGGAGTCCTTCGTGCGCACGATCGTGGGCAATGCCCCGCTCACCGTCCAGCGGTACAAGGCCATGAACAGCAAGGGCCGCGAGCTCCCGCTCGCAGCGGCCCTGCGTCTGAACGTGGGCCCGAACCCGTACACCTCCGAGGACCGCAAGGAGGGCGTCGCAGCCTTCCTCGAGAAGCGTCCCCCGAACTGGCAGGCCCGCTGACGGCCTCAGGGACGAGGGGCGGCGGCCTTGCGCAACCGATCCCGAACCGCCCGGCCGAGCCCGTCGGGGTTGGGTAACAAGGCCACGACGTGCTCGACACCGGCGCGGTCGGCCTCGCGGAGACGGCGGTACAGCACGCGGGCGTACTCCTCGGTCGTGGCGACCGGACCGAGCACCACGGCGGCCGGATCGAGCTCGGTACGTCGGGCCGGGCCCGCTGACGGCAAGCCCAGCACGGCCACGCGCCGTCCGGTCGCCAGTGCCGCCGCCACGGCTGCCGCCAGCGCCGCCGGGTCGCCGGGCTCGACGAGCTCGACCGCTGCGCTGGGGGCATAGTGGGACGCGAGCATGCCCGAGGCCCGCGCCGGGCCGCTCGCCGACTGCAGGGCGCGGCCGAGGACGTCCTCGATGAACTCGGCGGGGATCCCACCCGGACGCAACAGGACCGGGTCGCCGCCGAGCACCTCGACGATGGTCGACTCGACGCCCACCCGGCAGGGGCCTCCGTCGAGCACCAGGCCCGGGCCCCCGCTCACGCCGGCGAACTCTGCGGTCACGTCGGTGGCAGTGGTCGGGCTCACCCGTCCGAAGCGGTTGGCGGACGGAGCGGCCAGTGGACGCCCCGTGCGTTCGAGCAGCGCGAGGGCCACGGGGTGGTCGGGTACCCGCAACCCCACGGTGGGTTTGCCCCCGGTCGCGGCGGGCGACACCGTGTCCCGGCGCGGCACGACGATGGTCAGCGGTCCGGGCCAGAACGCCTCGGCCAGCCGCCGCGCCGCAGGTGACGGGTTCTCCGACCACCGATCGAGCTCCTCGGCGGCCGCGAGGTGGACGATGAGCGGATGGTCGGCGGGACGGCCCTTGGCCGCGAAGATCCGACCGAGCGCTGCAGCGTCGGTGGCGTCCGCACCGAGCCCGTAGACCGTCTCGGTGGGAAAGGCCACCAGCGCGCCGTGGCGCAGCAGCTCAGCGGCAGCGTCGATGGCTGCATCGTCGGCAGGTCGGACGATCAAGGCACGCGACGATACCGTCCGGCCGGAGGCCGACACGCTGCCCGGTCGGTCGCGAGCGGAGACGCCGCAACCGGTCGGGCAGGGACCACCGGCACCCGCCCATCGCTGTGCAAGGCTTCGCCCGACCACCCGACCACCCGACCACCCGACCACCGCACCCGCCCCGCCCCGCCCCGCCCCGCGATGCCGGGCGGTGGCCCCCCGAACCCGTGCAAGGATCTGCCATGTCCCCGTCTGCCACACCATCGCCGTACCCGTCGGACCCCTCGGGCATCGGCAAGGTCCACGGCCCCGACGGGGTCCGGTTCTGCCGGCGTTGCGGCGGGCAGCTCGAGGCCCGACTCGTCGGTGACCGCATGCGCCCGGTGTGCCGTGGCTGCGGCACGGCCACGTACTTCAACCCGGCGGTCGGGGTGGCGGTGGTGCTGCGCGACACCGAGGGTCGGGTGCTGCTCGGCCGGCGTCGCGGCTCCTACGGCGGCCAGTGGTGCATCCCCTGCGGCTACGTCGAGTGGGAGGAGGACGTACGCGGCGCCGCGGCACGCGAGTTCCGCGAGGAGACCGGCCTCGACGTGGTCGTCGGCGACGTGGTCGCGGTGCACTCGAACTTCCACAACGCCGCGCAGCACACGGTGGGCATCTGGTTCGAGGGGACCGTCGTCGGCGGGACGCTCGAGGCGAACGACGACCTCGACGAGGTGGCCTTCTTCGACCCGGCGACGCCACCCGAACCGCTTGCTTTCGCCACCGACGTCCTGGTGCTCGGCCAGCTCGCCCAGGGCTGAGAGTACCTCGGCGGCGCAGGGCCCGGCGGCCCGGCACCCGACCGGCACCCGACCGGCGCAGGGCCCGACGAACCGGCCCGGTGCGCAGGATCAGGCCGCGATCAACCGGCGCTGCGGACGGGAACCCGGGCGAACGGCGCGTGCCGTTGGGCGACCCGGGCCACGGTGGAGGCATGCCAGGACCCGCCGCGGGCGGAGGCCAGGCCGATGCGGTTCATCAACGACGCTATCCGGTGGTAGCTCATCCCGTTGTGACGGGCGACGACGATGAAGGACACCACGTTGTCCGGCAGCCGCTCGCAGGTCGCACTCACACCCATCGCTTCGGCCGTGGGACGCCCGGGCTGGAGCAGATTCACCAGAAGACGGCACCAGGTCCCCCGACCTAGGTCATCGGTCCCGCTCCAGCATGGCGGAAACGGCCGTTCCGACCGGTGCAGGCGACGTCCTCGCTCGGCCGCCCGGTCGCTCAGCTGCCGGACCGGAGGAACGTCGAGCGGTAGCTCACGGTGAAGCCCAGCCGGTCGAACAGCTGCCTGGCCGCTCCCCCGTCGTCGGCCACGCAGACATAGGCCGCTCGGGCGGCGTTGGCCGTCCCCCAGGTGGCCAGCGCCCCCACGATGCGCCGGGCGCTGCCCCGGTGACGACGCTCGGGGGCGACCCCCAGGCAGTACAGACCCATCCACGACCCGTCGATGTGGGCGAGACCGGTCGCCACCATCTCCCCGTCGACCAGGTGCGCCGCGAAACCGCAGCGGCCGCGCAGGTCCCAGATCAACTCGGCGGCGGCGTCCCGCTGCGATTCGTCGCGGTCGTCCAGCGTGGACCACCACCGGTCGATCCACGCCGGCGACGGCGAGGCGGCGATGACCACCCGCCCGTCACGTTGGGGCGGCGCGACCGAACGCAACATCCGCAGGGGGCTGACCAGGGTGGCCTCGGTGCCGCTGCCCTCCGTGACGTAACCCCGCTCGGCCAGGGCCTTCGCCAACGCCGGGTTCGGCTGACGGTCGGTGAGCTCGAAGCGGGCCGGCAGCCGGCGGGCGGCGTAGAACGCCTCGGCCTGCTCGATCATCGCCCCGAGCTCCGACGTCACCGGCGATCCGAGCGCAGCGACGGCGTTGGCCCGAGGGGTGAAGCCCCCGCCGGCCCGCAACAGCCACGGACCCAGTGGACTCGGCGGCGCTGCGGCCCAGGTGGCGGCCACCAAGGCCTCGATGCCGGCTTCGTCGGCGGGATCCTGGCGGGGCGGGGAGATCGTCACCGCCAGAGCCAAGCCACCCGAGCCGTGCGGGTCAAGGATCCCCCGGCCCCACGCCGGATACTGCCCCGGGAGCATCACACCCCCTCCGACCTGCTCCGATTCGCTCGAACGACGCAGCGAATCGACGTCGATTCGCTGCGAGGCCCGGCGGATTCGTCGCCGATCGCGGCCAGGACGCCCCAAAGCGACACCCGGCGTGCGTCCGTCGCCACGCACCGCAACCACGCCATGCAGGCCCGCACGCCGACGACCGAGCCATCGCCGCCGTCCTGGCTGTCCTACCGGATGGGGATGATCCCTCCATGACGTTGTCGCACCCCGCCGTCAGATCCGCCTACCAGCTCGACGCCCTGCGTCGTCTCGACCCCGGCATCCGGCGCCGCCACCTCGAGGTGCGGACCTGGGCACTGTCACAAGGCCTCGCCGTCGATCGTGCCTGCAGCGAGGGCCTCATCGTCGTGCTTGCGGTGCTGGCCGAGGCCGAAGCGGTCGTCGGCGTCGACCATCGGGCCTGGTCCACGGCCCGCGTCGTCGACTTCGTCTGGCACGACGGTCCTCGGTGGTGCTTCCGCCAAGCCGTAGCCATCCCTGCCGGCACCGCCGACGCCCTGCGCCTGCTGTGGGACCACCTGGCTGACACCGGCACCTTCGAACCCGGCAGCGACGAGCGGGCTGTGCTCGAGCGCACCCTCGCCGAGCACACCGGGCCGCGGCGCGGGCGGCGCCGCCGCTGACGCGCCCCGCCCTACCGGATCGCAGCGAGCAGAAGTCCACCACGGCAGGCAGAATGGTACGGACCAGCACCGCAGGTGCACACGGGGTGCCGACCGAGTACCCCGCTTCTCGAGTTGGGGGACCCATGGACCCGATCGAATCGACGGCGACGAGCGGCGAGAGCCTCGCGAACCCCCAACCGGAGCCCACAACGGCCGAGGGCGAGCCCGAGGCCACCGAAGAACCGACCGCCGCCGGCTCGACCGAGGCCGAAGGTCAGGCTGCCGACTCCGCGTCGGGGGCATCGACCGTCGAACCGGCCGAGCCCCCCGTCGACGTGACCGAGGTCGCCACCCAATCGGCCGAGCCCCCGGCCGAACCGGCCGAACCGGCCGAACCGGCCGAACCCGCCGAACCCGCCGAACCCGCCGAACCGACGAGCGACACCGCTACCGCCGAACCGGCCAACGAACCCGCCAGCGAACCGGCCGCCGAACCCGCCACCGACACCGCCACCGACACCGCCACCGAACCGGCCGAGGGCGATGAGCAGCCCGGCGTGGCGACCACGGCGTCGGGCCTGCGCAGCGGGCAGCTCGTCGAGGGCCGGGTCGTCGCCGTCGATGCGACCGAGGTCGTCGTCGAACTCGGTGACGGCTCCGTCGGGGTCATCGGCAAGCGCCATCTGAGCGCCGACGGCCGGCTCGACCCGACCGAACTGCTGTCGATCGGCGACGGCGTCGAGGCCGCTGTGCTGGTTCGTGACGACCCCAAGGGCCGGACCGTGCTCTCGCGGGCGTGGGCGCTCAAGCAACGGGCCTGGGAGAAGGTCGAAGCCGCCAAGGCCACCAATGCCCCCATCACCGGCAACGTGACCGGCCAGGTCAAGGGCGGACTGGTCGTCGACGTCGGTACCCGGGCGTTCCTGCCCGCATCGCAGATCGACCTGCAGCACGTCGACGACCTCTCGGCCTTCGTCGGCACCGAGATCGAAGCCTTGGTCCAGGAGCTCGACCGGGCCAACGACAAGATCGTGCTGTCGCGGCGCAACCTGCTGCGCGCCGCCCAGCGGGCCAAGGCCAACGACTTCGTGTCCACCTTGGCACCCGGCCAGGTGCACCGGGGCCGGGTGGCGCTGCTCACCGACTTCGGGGCCTTCGTCGAGATCAACGGGGTACGCGGCCTCGTCCACCTCTCCGAGCTGTCCTGGCGACGGGTCGACCGTGCCGCCGAGGTGGTCACCGCCGGCGACGAGGTCGACGTCAAGATCCTGGCGATCAAGCCCGGCCGCAAGCTGAGCCTGTCGATCCGGGCGCTCAGCCCCGACCCGCTCAGCACCCTGCAGAACGGTCAGGTCCTCACCGGCGTGGTCACCCGGCTCGCCGACTTCGGGGCCTTCGTCCGCGTCGGCGACGGCGCCGAGGGCCTCGTGCACCTGACCGAGCTCGCCGAGTACCGAGTCCACGCCCCGGAGGAGATCGTCGCTCCCGGTGACGAGGTCCTCGTCAAGGTCATCCGCGTCGACCGTAAGCGTCGGCGTCTCGACCTGTCGGTCAACCAGGCCGTGCTGAGCTGAGCCCGCTCAGCGTCGAAGTCCCCCCCGCCGGTAGTCCCGCACGTGCGGGGGAACCGGTGCGGCGTTGAGCTGATCCGCCTGGGGCTCGCCTGCGGTGAGCTGCAACGGCAACACCCCGGCCCAGACTGCGGCGGCGAGATCCTCCTCGTCGTCGACCGGTGGACCGGTGCGCACCTTGGCCGACGCCTCGCCGAGACCGAGGGCCAGCACCGACGTGGCCGCCAGCTCCTTCTTGGTGTTGGGCCGTAGCTGTTCGCGCCGGCCGGGGACGATGTGATCGACGATGGCATCGAGAGCCGTCGACTTCTTGTCGGGGTCGGTGACCTCACGGGCCAGGCCGAACAGCACGACCGAGCGGTAGTTGATCGAATGATGGAAGGCCGAACGGGCCAGCACCAGCCCGTCGACATGGGTGACCGCCATCGACACGTCGAGCCCGTCCCGCAAGCTGCGCACCATGCCTGCGGCCGGCGAGCCGTGGACGTACACCGTGTCCCCGAGCCGGCCGTAGGTGGTGGGGATCACCACCGGACGTCCGTCGCGCCCCGCGAAGCCGAGGTGGCACACGAAGCCCTCGTCGAGGATCGCGCAGATCTCCTCGAGACCGTAGGACCCCCGCTCGGGCAGCCGGCGAACCTGCGTGCGCTCGGAGGGGGCGCCGACGCGGTCGGCCGAGCGGGCCGATCCTCCGGGGGGCGACGGGTCCGTGTGGTTGGGAAGCTCACCTGCCATGGTTCAGGTCTACCGCATGGTCGGAGCCGTTTCGACCGAAATGGCGCCAGTAGGCTCGCAGGCCGTGCGTGTCCGGCCCACAGATCTGCACCGGGTCCTGAGCGAGCCGGGCGACGATCGCACCCGGCAGTCATGACCGTCCACCTCTTCGGCGACGGGCTGATCCTGCGGCCGCCGCACCGCAACGACACCGCTGCGATGGTCAGCGCCGTGCGCGAGTCCCAGCCGGAGATCGGCCGGTTCCTGATCTGGGCGACGGCGGACTACGGCGCGACCGATGCCGACCAGTGGTGCCGGGCGGTCGACAACCCCGACAACGGCTATCCCCTGCACGTGTTCGACGAGCACGGCAGCCTGCTCGGCGGGGTCGGCCTGCATGCCGCAGATCAACGCAACGGCAAGATCGAGCTCGGCTACTGGACCCGCTCCTCCGCCCGGGGCCGTGGCGTGGCGGTGCGGGCCACCCGCCTGCTGGCCAACCGGGCCTTCGACGTCATGGGTTTCCAGCGGATCGAGCTGATCGTCGCCACCGACAACGTGGCCTCCCAGCGGGTGGCGGACAAGCTCGGCGCACGACGCGAAGGGCTGCTGCACGATCGCCTGAAGCTGCGCCACGGCCTGGTCGACGCCTGGCTCTATGCCCTGCTCAAACGGGATCTTCGTGGATAACGGTTGCCGACGGCCTCTGACCTGTGCCAGGGTTTTCCCACGATGAGTGGTCTACCCCGCGAGTCGGGCCCGTTCCGGTTCCGTCTCCGTCCCGTGGCTGCGGCCCTCGTAGCGATGGCGCTGTTGGTCGCCGGGTCGCTCGGCATCAACGCCGTCGGCGCCCAGAGCATCGATGATGCTCGCGCCGAGGCCGAGGCCCTCGCCGCCGATCTGGCGAGCACCCAGGAGCGCCTGATCGAGCTCGCGGAGGAATACAACCGGGCCACCGCCGACCTCGAAACGGCAAAGGTCCAGGTCGCCGCGGCCCAGAAGCAACTCGAGGCCAACCAGGCCGTGCTCGACCGGACCAGGGCCCAGCTGCGCGACTATGCCCTGCAGGCCTACGTGTCCGGCGGCGGCGAGCGGGAGCTCGACGGCTTCTTCGGTGCCGATGCCAACACCGTCGACCAGCGGCTGAACTACATCAAGACCGCAGCCGGCAACAAGAAGCAACTGCTCGACGACGTGGCCGAGGCCAGCAAGCGGGTCGACAGGCAACTGGCGCAGATGCAGCTGGCCCAGAAGGCCGCCGAGGCCGAGCAGGCCCGCATCGACCGGGCCCAGGCCGAGGCCGGCCAGCTCGAGGCCGAGACCGCCGACCTGCTCGAGCAGGCCAACGGACGCCTCGCCACCCTGGTGGCCGAGGCCGAGGCCCGCCGCGAGGCTCAGGAACGCGAAGCCGCCCTCGCTGCGGCTCGCGCTGCGCAGATTCAGGTCCAGGTCCAGAGCGAGAACACCACCTCCGCAGGCTCGTCCGGTGGCGGCAGCGGTTCCGGCGGCACCACCCCGCCGCCACCCGTGGTGTACACCCCGCCCCCCGGCCTGCGAGCCGAGGCAGCCATCGCGGTGCAGGCGGCGATGAGCCAGATAGGCGTCCCCTACGTGTTCGGCGGGGCCAGCCCCTCGGCGGGGTTCGACTGTTCGGGCCTGATGTACTGGGCCTACGCCCAGGCCGGCGTCAGCATCTCCCGCCCGGCCGACTATCAGCGCGACGACTCGGTGCGCATCAGCTACGAGGATCTCCAGCCCGGCGACCTGGTGTTCTACGGCGAACCGCCGAGCCATGTCGGCATGTACATCGGCAACGACGAGATCGTGAACGCGCCGCGGACCGGCGAGGTGGTCAGCGTCAAGAACATGTTCTACTCGAGCAAGCCGATGACCTACGGACGGATCGTCTGAGCGGTTCACCGAGGCAGCCGCCATGCACGGTTGCCACACGGCCCTTTACCCGGGAACCCGGGCTGCCGATACCGACAGGGAAGGTTTATCCCCTGTGGAGGCAACCACCATGCGCCGTCAGCTCTTCGCCCTCACCCTTTCCGGCCTGCTGATCCTCGGTGCCTGCAGCAGCGATGACACCTCGTCGGACGCAGCCAAGGACACCGCTCACAACAGCGCCGCCGGCATGAGCGGCACCGGCCCCGTCGCCGAGGCCACGACGTGTGCCGAGCTGACCAAGGCCGCCGAGCCGGTCTTCACCAAGCTGTTCCAGAGCCTCGTGGACGACGCCCAGATGCTCACGGCCGAGCAGCTCGCCGCTGCGGCCAAGGACGTCGAGTCCTCCAAGCTGTTCACCGACTTCGAGGCCCGCCTGCAGGTCGACGGCACCGCCATCGAGGACAAGGCACAGGCACTCCAGTGCAGCCAGGACGATGCCAAGGCCGCCATGTGCGCTGCGGTCGACGGGGTCGACGGCAAGGGGAACCTCCTCGCCGAGTCGATGATCTCCGGCATGACCGCCGAGTGCTCCTGATCTCGCTCAGCCCGCATCCAACCTGAGCAGGCCGATCACGCTCATCGCATCGCGTATCCGGCCATCGCGAGCCATCGCCACCGCGTCGGCCAGCGGCAGCCGCCACACGGTGATCGCCTCGGTGTCCTCTGGTTCGGGCTCGCCCTGGTGCAACCCCCGGGCCACGAACAGGTACGCCTTCTCGTCGGACACCGAGTTCGACAACTGCAGATCGCCGAGGAGCAGCTCGACGACCTCGGCCACCAACCCGGTCTCCTCCCGCAGCTCTCGACGGGCGCAGTCCTCGAGGCCCTCCCCAGCGGGGCATCCGCCCTCGGGGATCTCCCACTCGTAGCACCGGTGTGGATAGCGGTACTGGCCGACCAGCCAGGTGTAGCCCTCCTCGTCGACGGGGATGACGCCCACCGCCCGGTTGCGGAACTCCACGACCCCGTAGATGCCGGGTCCGCCGCGGGGGTTGAGCACCCGGTCTTCGCGCACCCGGATCCAGGGGTTGGCGTACACCTCGGTGCTCGACAGCGTCGTCCACGGGTTCGGAGAAGACGATGTCCCGGTCACGCACCGACGAGGTTACGTCGGGCGTGCCGGGACGTCATCTCCTGGCTGGTTCCCCGTGGTTGGCCCGGGGTGGGCGGATCAGGACGGGATGAGCACCGCGTCGATCACGTGGATGGTGCCGTTGCTGGTCTTGATGTCGGTCTTGATCACCTTCACCTTGTCGTTCAGCAGCACGGTGGAGCCGTCGACCTTGATGGTGACCGGCTTGCCCGCCACCGTGTCGGCCTTGGTGAGCTTCACGACGTCGGCGGCCTTCACGTCACCGGCGACCACGTGGTACTTCAGGATCTCCTGCAGCTTGGCCTTGTTCTCGGGCTTGAGCAGGCTGTCGAGCGTGCCCGCCGGCAGCGCGGCGAAGGCGGCGTCGGTGGGGGCGAACACGGTGAAGGGCCCCTTGCCCTTGAGCGTGTCGACGAGGTCGGCGGCCTTCAGCGCCGCAGCGAGGGTCTTGAAGTCACCGGCGGCCACGGCCGTGTCCACGATGTCCTTCAGCCCGGCATTGGCTGCGGTCGTCGCCGGCGCAGTGGTGGCCGGCATCTCCGCCGCCTTGGTGGTGGCGGGCATCTCGGCCGCCTTGGTGGTGGCCGTTTCCTCCTCGGCGGCGTCGTCGCTGCCTCCGCAGGCGGCGAGGAGCAACGACGCCCCGAGCAGGGGGGCGAGCAGGCGACGGGTGCGAACCATGGGAATCCTCCGGGTGATCGTGCCGAGGGGTCGGCAGCAGGTCATCGCCGGTACTTCGCTCCCATCACCCGACCTGGATGCAGGGCGACCGAGAAATCTTCCGTCAACCGCTCACAGCGGCATCGTGCCCCGCAGCACCGAGCGGCCCGAGTGGGTGGGCACACCGTCTGCAGGCTCGATGCTCACGTCGACCACGCGGTACACCGTCGGGTCGATGCCCCGCGGGATCGCGAGCCTGCCGGAACCGTCGACCGCACCGAGGGACACCATGCGTTACAGGTTCGAGGCGGGATCGATCAACCACACCTCGGCGTAACTGCCCTCCGGCAACGGGTCGAGCTGCTGGTCGAGCCGGAGGTAGGTGCGACCATCGGCCGACCGCACCAGACGAGCCTCGCCGGAGCCGCTGCCCTCGAGCGGCTGCAGGGCGACCTCGGCCACCACCTGCGACCCACCCGTCCGGTTGGTCAGCAATGCCGCACCGACCGCGATCACCGCCACCAGCGACGCCGCCGCGAGCACCAGACCCCGCCACGATCGGCCCGGCCGCGGCGGACGCTGCATCAGCGGCAGGATCGTCGCCCCGCCGCCGGTCGCCGGTGGCTGCGCGACGGTGTCGGGCTCGGGCTCGGCACCCGGGCCGGGGATGACGCCGGCGAGGCCGAGCTCGGCGGCGACCCGCTCCCAGATCTGGGTCGGCGGAGCCGGCAGCTCCTCATCGGTTCGCGCGCCGGCCGCCTGCGCCGCACGGCCGAGGCGCAGCAGTACCCGCTCGTCGTCGCTCGTGGGCTCCGGCGTGAGCGGCTCCCCGCGCAGCAGCCGGAGGAGCCGGTCATCAGGGTCGATCGGCAGCATCGAATCCCTCCAGATAACGGCGTAGGCGGTCGAGACCCCGGCGGATGTCGCTCTTCACGGTACCGAGTGGCAGCCCGGTCCGCTCGGCGATCTCCTGGTGGGTGGCATCGGAGTAGAACGCCAACTCGAGCACGGAGCGGGGCCGGGGATCCAGTTGACGCAAGGCTTCGGCAAGCAAGAGACGTTCGGCCGTCAGGGCGGTGGTATCGGCGAGGTCGCCCCCGGCGCCGGACTGCTCCGCCGCGGCGCGTGCACGCCCGGCGCGTTCCCGGGCACGGAGGTGGTCGATGCACTTGAACCGGGCGATGCCCACCAACCAGCCGGCCAGCGACCCCCGCTCCCGGTGGTATCCGGACCGGCCGCGCCAGGCCGCCACCCAGACGTCCTGGCTGACGTCGGCGGCGTCGTCCTCGCCCACGGTGCGGCAGCACAGGCGGTAGACCAACGGACCGAAGCGCTGGTAGGCCTGCTGCAGGCTGTCCTCGTATCCGGCCGCGAAACGCTGCTCGAGGAGCGTCAGCTGCGCCTCGTCCTCGGGCGGGGTCACGTGGTCACCGTAGCCGACCCAGATCATCTGGTGGACGCGGCCCGGCGAGCGGCGGCGCACCATCAGATCGGTGGCCCCGACAGCGCTCATGGCGACGGGACCCGGGGGCGAACGCTCTCCACGCCGGAGTTTCGCTCACCGCGTGCCGTTTGGATGCACCCGGCCCGACGCGGTTGCGGCCATCGCCGCCGGGCCGGTGCCGTCGGCTAGCCGGTGGCGGCGACGGTGATGGTGAAGCTGACCGGGAGCTCTTCCAACGTGCCCGGCACCGCCTGTGCTCCGTCGGCGAAGGACACGGTCGAGGCCAACACCGCGTCGGCCACCGTCGTGCGGTGCGCCTCGATGGCGCCGCGCACCGTCTCGGGCAGCTCGACGACGAGATCGATACGGTCGGTGACCGCCAGGTCGGCGTCCTTGCGGGCCTGCTGGACCAGGCGGATCAGGTCGCGCGCCGTGCCCTCGGCGCGCAGGTCGTCGGTCAGCTCCACGTCGAGGTTGACCACCGCGTCGTTGCCGCGCAGTGCTGCGGTGGCGGCACCCTCGGGTGCGGTCAACGCCAGGTCGAACTCGCCCGACACCAGCGTGTGACCAGCCACCACCACGGTGCCGTCGTCGTTGGCCTGCCACTGTCCGTCCTTGGCGGCCTTGATGACGGTCTGGACGTCCTTGCCGAGCTTGGGGCCGAGCACCCGGCCGTTGGGACGCAGGACGAACTGTCCGAAGGCCTCGAGGTCGCCGGAGAATTCCACGTGCTTGACGTTGAGCTCGTCGGCGATCAGCTCGGTGTAGGCGGCCAGCTCGTCGGTGTCGCGGCCGGCCACGGTGAGGCGGGCCAGCGGGAGGCGCACCCGCAGGTTGCGGGCCTCGCGCAACGACAGGGCGGCGGAGCAGACCTCGCGGACGCGGTCCATACGCCGCACGAGGTCGTCGTCGGCGGGCAGCAGGTCCGGCTGCGGCCAGTCGGTCAGGTGGACGGAGGCCTCACCGGTCAGGCCCCGGTAGACCTCCTCGGTGAGGAACGGCAGCAGCGGTGCCGCCACCCGGGTCAGGGTGTGCAGCACGGTGTAGAGCGTGTCGAAGGCGTCTCGGTCGACCTCGGCCCCCCAGAACCGTTCCCGCGAACGGCGGATGTACCAGTTGTTGAGAGCATCGAGGAACGACGCCACGTCGGCGCAGGCCCCGGCCAGGTCGTACTCGTCGAGCCGACGGGTCACCGAGTCGATCAGGGTCCGGGTCTTGGCCAGCACGTACCGGTCGAGCAGGTGCCCGGAATCGGTGCGCCATACCGCCTGGTACTGATCGACGTTCGCGTAGAGGGTGAAGAAGTACCAGGCGTTCCAGATCGGGTTGAGAACCAGGCGCACCACCTCGGAGATGCCCGAACCCTCCCGGTCGATGCGCAGGTCGAGCCCGCGCAGGATCGGCGAGGAGACCAGGAACCACCGCAGGGCGTCGGAGCCGATGGTCTCGAAGACCTCCTCCGGGTCGGGATAGTTACGCAGCCGCTTGGACAGCTTGCGGCCGTCCTCGTCGAGCACCACCCCGTGGCAGATGCAGTTCTTGAACGCCGGCCGGTCGAACAGCGCCACCGACAGCACGTGCATCGTGTAGAACCAGCCGCGGGTCTGGGCGATGTACTCGACGATGAAGTCGGCGGTGTGGTCGTCGACCCACTGCTTGTTCTCGAAGGGGTAGTGCGACTGGGCGAAGGGCATCGAACCCGACTCGAACCAGCAGTCGAGCACCTCGGGCACCCGCCGCATCATCGAGCGGCCGGTGGGGTCGTCGGGGTTGGGCCGGACCAGATCGTCGATGAAGGGCCGGTGCAGGTCGGTCACCGGCACACCGAAGTCGGCCTCGAGCTCGGCGATCGACCCGTACACGTCGATACGGGGGTAGGCGGGGTCGTCGCTGCGCCACACCGGGATGGGTGCACCCCAGAAGCGGTTACGGGAGATCGACCAGTCGCGCGCACCCTCGAGCCACTTGCCGAACGCCCCGTCACGCACGTGGCCGGGAATCCAGTTGATCTCCTGGTTCAGCTCCACCAGCCGGTCGCGGAACGCCGTGACCTCGACGTACCAGCTCGACAGGGCCCGGTAGATGACGGGGGTGTCGGTCCGCCAGCAGTGCGGATAGTTGTGGGTATAGCTGTCCGCCCGGACCAGCTTGCCCTCCTCCCGCAGCCGCCGGGTGATCGGGGTGTTCGCCTCGAACACGTTCATCCCGGCGAAGTCCGACACCTCCTCGGTGAAGCAGCCCTCGTCATCGACCGGCACCACCAGCTCGATGCCGTTGGCCTCGCACACCCGCTGGTCGTCCTCACCGAAGCCGGGGGCCATGTGGACGACGCCCACGCCCTCGCTGGTGTCGACGAAGTCGCCGGCCAGGATGCGGAACGAGCCCCGCTCCTTGTGCTCGGCGAAGTAGCCGAACAGCGGCACGTAGGTACGCCCGACCAGCTCGGTGCCCTTGATGGTGCCCACCTGCTCGGCGTCGGCGAGCTCGCGCTCGTACTTGCCGACGGTCTCGGCACCGAGCACGTAGTGGGTACCGTCGGCCTCGCGGTAGACGGCGTAGTCGAGGTCGGGCCCCACCGCCAGGGCCTGGTTCGACGGCAGGGTCCACGGGGTGGTCGTCCACGCCAGGACCTTCATCACACCGGGGTCGCCGGGACGGGGGTCGAGCGTGAACAGCACGGTCAGCGCCGGGTCCTGACGGGGCCGGGTGGCGTCGTCGAGACGGATCTCGAAGTTCGACAGCGGCGTCTGCGCGCCCCACGAGTAGGGCATGACGCGATGGGCCTCGTACACCAGGCCCTTGTCGTAGAGCTGCTTGAAGGCCCACATGACGCTCTCCATGTAGGAGACGTCCATGGTCTTGTAGTCGTCGTCGAAGTCGACCCAGCGGGCCTGGCGGGTGACGTAGTCGCGCCATTGGTCGGTGTAGCGCAGGACCGAGGTGCGGCAGTGCTGGTTGAAGTTCTCGATGCCGAAGTCGATGATGTTGCGCCGGCCCGAGACGCCGAGCTCCTTCTCCGACTCCATCTCGGCCGGCAGGCCGTGGCAGTCCCAGCCGAAGCGTCGCTCGACCCGCTTGCCCCGCATGGCCTGGTAGCGGGGCACCACGTCCTTCACGTACCCGGTGAGCAGGTGGCCGTAGTGGGGCAGTCCGTTGGCGAAGGGCGGGCCGTCGAAGAAGACGTACTGATCGTCCTCCGAGCGCTGCTCGACCGAGCGCTCGAAGGCGCCCTCCTGCTGCCAACGGGCCAGGACGGCGCGTTCGATGGCCGGGTAGTCGGCCCGGACGGGCACCTGCGGATACGGCGTGCCGGCGGAGGAAGAGGGGGCGTTCATAGGCCCCGCCAGCGTAGTTGTGCCCGCCCCGTCCGCCACAGCAGGCGCCGGCCGGGCCGCGACCGGGGTCGGGGCGGACCCGTCCGGCGGCGGCTCAGCCGCCGGTCAGCAGGCCGACCGGGCAGCTCACGCCGGTGCCGCCGAGCCCGCAATACCCGTTGGGGACCTTGTCGAGGTACTGCTGGTGATAGTCCTCGGCGTAGTAGAAGGTCGGCGCCTCGGCGATCTCGGTGGTGACCGGGCCGAGGCGGTACTGGGCCAGGCGGGCCCCGAAGACCTCGGCCGAACGGCGGGCCGCCTCGAGCTGGGCCGCGGTGGTGGTGTAGATCGCCGAGCGGTACTGGGTGCCGATGTCGTTGCCCTGGCGCATGCCCTGGGTGGGGTCGTGGCTCTCCCAGAACACCGCCAGCAGCTGCTCGAAGGACACCTGCTCGGGGTCGTAGGCCACCAACACCGCCTCGGTGTGGCCGGTCATCCCCGAACACACCTCCTGGTAGGAGGCGTTCGGGGTATGTCCGCCCTGGTAGCCCACCGCCGTGGTGACGACCCCGTCGGTCTGCCAGAAGCAACGCTCGGCGCCCCAGAAACAGCCCATACCGAAGTAGGCGACCTGCACACCGTCGGCCCACGGCCCGGTCATCGACGTACCCAGCACCGTGTGCGCCGGTGCCACCGGCATGGTCTGGGTCCGCCCGGGAAGGGCCTCCTCAACGGTGGGGATACGGAGCTTGGGGTGACCGAACAGCGCCATGACGATCGACCGTCCTTTCCAGGGGAGCGTGACGCCCAACACTACCGGGAGGCCGACGGCTCGGCGCCGCCGGCCGGGGTGGGGCGCGCCGGGCGAACGAACGCCGCACGATCCCGCTCGACCTCGCCGCGCACCGCGCAGCCCTCGACGTGGTCGTTGACCATGCCCATTGCCTGCATCAGCGCGTACATGGTGGTGGGACCGACGAAACGCCAGCCCCGGGCCCGCAATGCCCTGGACATCGCCGTCGATGCCGGGGTGGCCGTCAGGGCCCGCACCGCGGCATGGTCGCAGAGAGCCGGGCGGTCGGCCGGGCCCGGCTCGAACTGCCACAGGAAGGCGGCGATCGAGCCGGCCTCGTCGATCAGCTCGAGGGCCCGCCCGGCGTTGCCGATGGCGGCCTCGATCTTGCCGCGGTGCCGCACGATGCCGGCGTCGCCGAGCAGCCGCTCGACGTCGGCCGGACCGAAGGCGGCCACCTGCGCCGGGTCGAACCCGGCGAAGGCCCGGCGGAAGTTCTCCCGCTTGCGCAGGATGGTCAGCCACGACAGCCCGGCCTGGAAGCCCTCGAGGCAGAGCTTCTCGAACAGCCGGCGGTCCTCACCGACGGGCCGGCCCCACTCGTGGTCGTGATAGTGCTGGTAGCCGGGGTCAGCGCCCGGCCACCAGCAACTCACGACCCCGTCGGCACGCCGCAGCAGGCCCTCGGCCGGGAGCGGATCACCCGCCTCTGCGGAACCGTCGCTCGCCAAGGTGGTCAGTAGATCTTGCCGCTGGAGCTCGCCGAGCTGGCCGAGCCGCCCTCGTTGGCGACCTTCACGTCGTTGCGCATGCCGCCGCTGAGGGCCTGCAGGTCGCTCGACACCGTGATCATCCGGAACCCGTTGCCCACCCGCTTGGCAGCCAGACCGGAGATCGAATGGATGCCGGGGGTCACGCCGTGACGTTGGCAGCTACCCACGATGGTGGCGATTGCCTCGTCGAAGACCGTGCCGGGATTGTCCACCCCGGGCGGCAGGCCGTAGGTGATCGACAGGTCGGCCGGTCCCACGTAGACCGCGTCGATCCCGGGCACGGAGAGGATGTCGTCGACGGCCTCGACGGCCTGACGGGTCTCGACCATGGGGATGCAGGCGATCTCGTCGTTGGCCCACGAGTAGTAGTCGGCACCGAAGGCCATACCGGCCCGGATGGGGCCGAAGCTCCGCGCCCCCGCCGGGGCGTAGCGGCACGCCGCCACCGCAGCCTGGGCCTCGGCCCGGGAGTTCACCATCGGGATGACCACCCCGAGCGCACCGGCGTCGAGGACCCGGCCGATGATGCCCGGCTCCAGCCACGGCACCCGCACGATGGGCGTGGAGTCGGCGCCGCGCATCGCCGCCAGCATGTTGATGGCGACCTGGTAGTCGGCCACCCCGTGCTGCATGTCGACACAGACGTAGTCGAACCCCGCGAGCGCGGCCGCTTCGGCCACGAGCGGGCTGGGGATCGACAGCCAGGCACCGTAGGTCGGCTCGCCCGCGCGCCACTTTTCCTTGAGACGGTTCTTCACGGACGGGACGCTACTCGGCCCCGGCAGGGTCGGCCCGGCGATAGGGTGCGCGGCGATGGGCTGGCTGCAACGCATCATCGGCGGCCCTGCGAGTGGGCGCGGGAGTGGGCGCGGGAGTGGGCGCGGGAGTGGCGCCCGGGAGCCTTCGGGGCAACGGGACCAGGGCAACCCGCCCTCCGCCAACGGGGCATCGTCGATGCACCTGTTCTGGGACCTCGACGGTCGGTTCGCCGCCGCCGAGGTCACCCTGACCGTCACCGAGCCACCCCGGGTGGACCGCCTGTACTTCTGGGCGCTGCAGGCCACCTTCACCGACGGCACCGAGGACTTCGGCGGTGCCCACCTCGGCCTGCAGTGGCACCCCGACCACCCGGGCGGCACCGCCGCGAACTGGGGCGGCTACCGCAGCGGGGGCGGCGAACTCGACGGATCACGCAGCGAGCTGCCCTCGGCGCTCGGCAACCCCCACACGCGGGACTTCGCCTGGCAGCCGCACGTTCCCTACCGGCTGCGGATCGAGCGCAGCCCCGACCGGTCCGGCGCCTGGCGCGGCTCGGTCGGCAACCAGCGCACCGGATCGGTCACCGTGATTCGTGACCTCTACCCCGGCGGTACCCACCTGCGCTCGCTGATGGTCTGGTCGGAGGTATTCGCCCGTTGCGAGCACCCGTCGGTCGCGGTGCAGTGGTCGGACCCCGTGGCCGTCGACGACGACGGCGCTCGGCACCGGCCGGCTGCGGTGACGGTGAACTACCAGTCCCTCGACGACGGCGGCTGCTCGAACACGTCGTCTGACGCGGTGACCGAAGGCGGTACCGATGGTCGGGATCAGGATCAGGGTCAGGGTCCGGGCTGCGGCATCGTGCAGCGCACCGCCGTGCCGCGCACCACCCCGCAGGGGACCCGCCTGGGCCTACCGTGAGGCGTCGGCGACCAGCGCGGTGGCGTCGTCGGGCAGCCGACTCTGCACCGTGAAGGTCCCACCCTCGACCGGATGGGGCAGGGTGAGCCGCCAGGCGTGCAGCATGACCCGGGGTCCTGCTTCGCCGCCGTAGAGCTCGTCGCCCACGATCGGCAGGCCGCTGCCGGCGAGATGCACCCGGATCTGATGGGTCCGGCCCGTGAGCGGCCGGGCCTCGATCACCACCAGCGATCCGGCCGTGCGGCGATGCACCCGGAAGGAGGTCTCGGCGTGATCGCCACCGCTGCTCACCGGCCCGTACTTCGCCGGACGGTTGCGCGGGCTCACCCGGCCGAGATGGTCCGACACGGTCCAGGACTCGCCCGGCAACCGCCCACGACATACTGCGAGGTATTGTTTGACCACCCGGCGGCCGGCGAACGTGTCGGCGAGCGCGGGGTTCACCGAGCGGTCCTTCGCGAAGAGCACCAGCCCGGTGGTGTCGCGGTCGAGGCGATGGTGGATGGCCAGGTAGGGCCCGTCCGCGCCGGATGCAGGTCCGGCAGTACCGGCGCCGGCAGGCGACCGGGCGGCGAGCAGGGCCTGCACCATACCGTGCAGATGCGCCCGGGCGGGGTCGATCGTGGCGTGGGTGGGCAGGCCCGCCGGTTTGTCCACCACGATCAGCCACTCGTCCTCGTAGCGCACCGAGGCCTCGGTGAGCGGCGGTACGGCAGCCGACGTCGCCGCCGGGGCCACGCCGCGCCGCCCGGCACCGTCGGACGGGCTGCCGGAGGCACCGTCGTCGAGCCGGCAGACGATCCGGTACCCGAGCTGCACCGTGGCCGACGGGTGGGTACGTACCCGGCCGTTGACCGTTACCGCCCCGGCCACGATCAACCGCTGCACGCCATTGCGGCTGAGCGTCACGCCATCGGCGGCCAGACCGTCACCGACCACGCGGTCGAGCCGGGCCCCGACCCGGTCGGGCCCGACGATGATCGTGCGGACGCCACCGGCAGCCCGGGCGGGCGGGCGGGGTGCGGACGGCGACGACGGGCTGGACCGGGGCGGTGGCATCGCTGCCGACACTACGCCGGGGCGGGCCGGTCCACGCGGGTGAGACCCCACAGCCCCCGCCGGTCCGTAGGCTGGCAGCTGTGGACGTGACGTCGATGAACCTGTTCTTCACCCTGCTGGCGTTCCTGGCCGGCGGTGCGGCGGTCGCGTTGCTGGTCCTCTCGCTGGTCTCCGCACCGGCGGTCCTCCGGCTGCGTCGCGACGTCGCCGACGCTGCGCTGCCGCTGGCCCTGGCGGTCGCTGCCACGTGCACCGCCGGCAGCCTGTACTACTCCGAGGTGATGCACTACACGCCCTGCAAGCTGTGCTGGTTCCAGCGCATCTGCATGTACCCGCTGGTGGTGCTGTTCACCGTGGCCGTGGCCCGCAAGGACCGGGGGATCCGCTTCTACGCCCTGCCGCTGAGCCTGATCGGCGGCGCGATCTCGATCTACCACTATCAGTTGCAGCGCTTCCCGCAGCAGCACTCCGCGGTGTGCACGATCGAGGCGCCCTGCACCGCCAAAGAAGTCGAACAGTTCGGTTTCGTGACCATCCCGATGATGGCGCTGGCCGGCTTCACCCTCATCGCTGCGCTGATGTTCTGTCTGCACGTCGCGTCCCGTACCCCCCTCACCGACCAGGAGGCGTCATGAGCCCCAACCCCCCCAAGGCCCCGGCCCGCAGCCGCGCCCCGTGGATCATCGGATCCGTCGTCGCGGTGGTCGCCCTGCTCTTCGCCGTGGTGGCGCTGCTGTCGGGAACCGGTTCCGGCGGCAGCGACGGCGGCGCCACCGGGGACGCCGGACGGATGGGGGTCGTCAACGGTCCCGTCACCATCACCGGGGCCGCCCTGCCTGCCATCGCCCAGACCGGTGCCGACCCCGCTGCGGGCAAGGCGTTCCCGACATTGAAGGGTTCGAACCTGCTCGACGGGTCGCCGCTCGAGATCGGCGCCGACGGGCGGCCCAAGGTCGTCATGTACGTCGCCCACTGGTGCCCGCACTGCCAGGCCGAGATACCGGTGATCACCAAGTGGATCGCCGAGCACGGCAACCCGAAGGACGTCGACCTCTATGCCGTGTCCACCGCCGTCGTGCCCGAACGGGGCAACTTCCCCCCGGCGTCGTGGTTGGAGCGCGAGAAGTGGCCGGTGCCGACCATGGCCGACACCGAGGACGGCAGCGCCTTCAAGGCCGCCGGGCTGTCGTCGTTCCCGAGCTTCGTGGTGGTCGACGCCAACGGCAAGGTCGTCACCCGCACCTCCGGAGAGCTGAGCACCGTCCAGTTCGAGCAGCTGTTGGCCCAGGCCAAGGGCTGAGGTGTTGACTGCCCCGTGATGAACGAGCCTGCTTTCGCCACCGACGCCGTACCGGCCGCGACCGTGATCCTGTTGCGCGACGGCCTGGACGGCGTGGAGACGCTGATGTTGCGCCGGAATGCCGCGCTGGCGTTCGCGGGCGGCGCCTGGGTCTTCCCCGGCGGACGCGTCGACCCCGGCGACCTCGATCCGGCACAGCCCGACGACGAGATCGCCGCAGCCCGACGGGCCGCGGCCCGGGAGGCGAGCGAGGAGGCCGGGCTCGACCTCGACCCGGCCGAGTTCGCGGTGCTGGCCCGTTGGTCCCCGCCGCCGCAGGCCCCGCGCCGGTTCAACACCTGGTTCTTCGTGGCCGCCGCAGGCCAGGGCGAGGTCGTCATCGACGGCGGCGAGATCCACGACCACGCCTGGACCTCGCCCCGGGAGGCCATGCGCCGTCGCCTGGCCGGCGAGATCGAGATGATCCCACCGACCTGGGTCACCCTGCTCGGACTGTCGGCGTTTGCCACGGTCGACGACGCCCTCGACACCATCAAGCACCGCCGGCCCGACGAGTTCGTCACCCGGATGGTCAAGCTCGACGACGGCCGCCAGGCGCTGCTGTGGGGCGGCGACAGCGGACACGAGACCGGTTCGCTCGACCTGCCGGGCACCCGGCACCGGCTGTGGCTGCACGAGCCGGAATGGCGCTACGAGCGGGACTTCGACCGGGTCTGACCGACACCCGGGCCGGCTGCGGGCGCCCGCCGTCCGGTCGGTGAACGCCGCGGTGCTCGCTCAGGGCCGGTGCACGGTGGCCGCCACGAGACCGACCGTCTGGGCCACCACGACCAGGGCGCCGAGGACATCGCCGGTGTAGCCACCCAGCCTGCGCCGGGCCAGCGTCATCACGCCGAACGCGCCCAGCAGACCACCCAGTAGCGCACCAAGCCCGCTACTGCCCGCGAGCACCAGCACCACCGCGCCGCCCCCGGCGCCGCTGACCGCCCCGATCACGTTGGCCCGACGCTCACCGAACGCCGTCGCCAGCCCGCTCGGCCGGGCGTACGGCAGGATCACCGTCGTGGCCGACATCGCGCCCCGGGCGAGTGCCCAGAGACCGGCGAGCAGCAGGGGCGAGGGCGACAGGGCGGCGAGGGCCACGACCTGCAGCACGATGCAGAGCCCGACGACCACCACGGCGAACGCCCCGACGTCAGGGGTGCGCATCACCGTCAGGCGGCGCTCACGGTCCATCGGGGCGAGCAGTCCGTCAGCGCAATCGGCCAACCCGTCGAGGTGCAACATGCCGGTCAGCCCGGCGTCGAGGGCCACGATCAGCGCGGCGGCGACCAGCGGCGGGGCCACCGACCCCAGCGCCCACCAAGCACCGCCGAGCACGGCCCCGAGCACCAGGCCGACCGCACCGAAGTAGGCCGGTGCCCACCGGTGCGGCGCGCTCGCCCCGCCGATCACCGTGAGCAGCGAGCAGGCAGAACGCCAACCGGTGCCGCCTCCGGCCTGCGGTTCGCCGGTGCTCACGGCAGCACGTCCTGCCAGCCCACCAGCGGCAGGGCCCGACCGGCGACCACCAGCACGCTGCGCTGCGCGACGTCGGCCACCGCCCGGTTGAGCGAGCCGAGCGCATCCCGGAAGCGCACCCCGACCTCGGTGGGGGGATGCACGCTGAGGCCGACCTCGTCGCTCACCACGACGGTGTCGCCCCGGCGCTCCACCAGTGCCCGGCACAGCGCCCCGGTGTCGGCCACGAAGTCCTCGTGGCGGGCCAGCCAGGTGCCCAACGAGTCGACCAGGACGGTGCCGTCGATCCCGGTCAGCGCAGCGGGCAGGTCGATGCCGACCTCGACGGTGGCCCACTCGGCCGGCCGCCGGACCCGGTGGGCCTCGATGCGCGCCGCCATCGCCGCATCGCTGTTCCACCCGGTGGCGACGTAGGTGACCGGCGGGGCGAGACGCGCCACCCAGCGTTCCGCCAGATCGGACTTGCCCGAGCGGGCACCACCGAGCACCAACACGATCACCCGGCGAACGGTAGAGGATGACGTACCGCAGCACCTGCACCCACCGGGCCGAACCGTTCCGTCCGTGCCGGCAGCACGACCCTGACCAGGGAGAACACGGGGCCCAGGGGTCCCGTCAATGCAGTGACCAACGTCCCTTGTGCTTGTGTTCACGATCGCATACGGTCTTTTCACCCCCCAACAAGCAACCGAGGCGTCGGCGAACGCCCCGATTCCAGCAAGGAGAGTCCCTGTGGCTGCGACAACGAAGTCCCGCCCCCTCGCTCAACTGTGCTCCTGTGGCCGTCCGTGCGTGCAGTACGTGACCGCCAAGGGCTGGGCGTCTGCGACCTACTGCGCCGAGTGCGCCAAGGACGAGCAGGCTCGCTGAGCGCCGTCACGGCCGACGACGCCGGTCCGGCCCACCCCCCTCCCCCCGGGGCGGGCCGCCACCGAACCGTCGGAACCGCATCGGGCCCGGGTCCCCACCCGGGCCCGATGCCGTTTTGCTCCCCCGATGCCGTTTTGCTCCCCCGATGCCGGACCGTGCCCGACCGGCCCGGGCCCGCATGGGGCCTGCGGCCCGGGAAGCGGATGGCCCATCGTCGCCGGCGACACCCCGGGGTTCACTGACGAGCGAAGGGGCGGTCGTCGGGCGGAGGACAGCCCCTTCACGGCGATAGGAGCGGCCCGGGAACTGTCCCCCGGGCCGCTCAGCCGCGTCCGGGCCCGAGATCCACGAGGTGACGGGCCATCGGATCGTCGAGGAAAGGACCCCACCCAGGGTCCGAACGGGTGTCATCCGCCGTTGCACCCGACCGACGCCGGGGCCCGGCCGAGCACGACCCTGGTCAGCGGAGTCCCTGGACGCCAGAATGGAACGGTGAGGCTGCGACCCGAGCCCGTCAGCCCTGCAGGGGCACATGCGTGGGAGCTCGCCGACGAGCTCGCCCGGTCCTGGGCACCGTCCGCCGCCGAGCGGGACCGCGCCGGACGGTTCGACCCGGCGCTGGTGCAGGAGATCCGCCGGACCGGCCTGGCCGGCTGCACCGCGCCGGCCGAGTTGGGCGGCGGCGGCCTCGACCGGCTGAGTGACCTCATGGCCGTCATCCACCGTCTCGCCGTTGCGGACGGATCGCTGGCGCTGGTGGTCCAGATGCACCTCAGCGGAGTGTGGGGCCTGGCCCGGGCCTGGCGGGCCGACCCCGACCCGCAGCGCGGCGCCTTCCTCACCGCTGTGGCGGCCGGGCGGGCCTGGTTGTGTGCCGCGGTCACCGAGGCCGGCACGAACTTCTTCCACCCCCGGGCCGTGCTGCGGGCCGGCACCGACGGCGGCTGGGTCCTCGAGGGGACCAAGATCTTCGCCACCGGATCCCCGGCCGCGACCCACTTCTCGGCCAACACCCGGGTGGAGGGCGGACCCCTCGAAGGCCGGCTGGCCCAGGTCGTGGTGCCTGCCGATGCCGACGGGGTCCACATCGAGGACAACTGGGACGGCCTCGGCATGCGCGCCTCGGGCAGCGGCATGGTCCGCTTCGCGTCGGTCCGCCTCGGGCCCTCGAGCATCGTGCAGCCCGGCGGGCCCTACGGCGCGTTCACCGCCGGGGCGTTGTGCGGGCGGGCCTTCGGCAACGTCGGCAACGTCACCGCCATGGCCGGGTTGGCCCACGCCGCCGAGGAACTGGCCCGTACCCGGGTGACCACCCGCAGCCGGGTCGACGACGCTCCGCTGGCCCGACGCGCAACGGTGCGCCAGGCTCTCGCAGAGTTGCAGACCGACGCCTTCGCCCTCACCGCGGTCGTCGACCGGCTCGGGCGGCGGGCCGACGAGGTCGCCGATGCCCTCCGGGACGACCCGGCGTCGGTCGACGACGCCTGCGCACGGGAGTTCATGGCCGAGTTCCAGGCGGCGAAGCTGAACGTCAACCGCCTGGCGTGCCGGGTGGTCGACGCCGCCTTGGCCCTGGCCGGCGGATCGGGCTACACCGGTTCCGACCCGTTGGGACGCCTGGCCCGCGACGTACGGGCCGGCCTGTTCATGCAACCGTTCTCACCGCACGAGGGCCTCGGTTTCATCGGCGCGGTCGCCGCCAGGGTCGATCCGGACGTGCTGGCCTGACATGGCCCGTTCCGAACGACCCGAGCGCAGCGCAGGCGGCAACGGCCGTTGGCGCTGGGTTCTTCCGCTCGTGGTCCTCGTCGCGGTGCTCGCCGCGCTGATCGTCGCCGATCGCACGCCGCCCGACCCGGCCCAGCTCCTGGCGCCGAGCACCCTCGGACCGACCGACGGCGGGGCACCGCTCGGAGCCGCCGTCACCGAGACCCAACTTCCCATACCCTCAGGTATGACAGGCACGCTCTACGTGCTCGGCAAGGATGCCACGCTCACCGAGATCGATCTGCCGAGCGGCCGCACCCGCTCGGCCCGGCTCACTTTCCGGGTCGAACCCGCTGCGGTGAACCAGGTCGTGGCGCTACGCGACGTCGTGCTGATCGGCACCCGCCGGCAGGTCTTCACGGTTGACCGGGCCACGCTGGCCGAGCAGAACCGGCTCGCCGACGAGCGCTGGATCGTCGGGTCCCCCGACGGCACCTGGGCCGCGCTGGTGCCCTTCGGGGCCGCTGCCGGCGACATCATCATGCTCGACGGCGCCGCCGTCGCCGACCGCCAACGCAGCGTGCGACTGCCGGCGGGCGTCACCGCCGTTGGCGCGGTGTCCGCCGGGTTGGTGCTCGACTCGGCCGGAACCCTGCACCTTCGCCCTCGCGACGGCACCCCCGGGCCGACGCTCGGTACCGGTCGGTATGTCGCCTCGGGGACGACGGCGGTGGCCCGCCTGGTCTGCCTGCAGCTGAGCTGCAGGCTGCACACCGGCACCACGGCCCAACCCGACCAGGTGGTCCTCGACGGCATCGACCCGGCAGGGTCCTGGGAGCTCGGACCCGGCGGCGTGTTCGCCCCGCAGGGCGAGACGCTGGCCATGATCGCCGAGGCCGCCGCCGGCTCTCCCGGCACGGCCGCGGCCCGCGTGGTCGGCCTCGGCGCGACCCCGCCGGTCTGGCGCAACAGCCCCGTGGCCGCCGGCGAGCCGGCCACGCCCCCGGCGCTGGCGTTCACCGCGGACGGGGCCACGCTGGTACACACCTCCCCGCAGGGCCTGGTGTTCTGGCCCGTCGGCTCCTCCCCGTCAGCCCCCGGGTCCGCAGGCGGCGGGAGCAGGGCCGACGAACTGCCCTTCCCGAGCCCGGTCCTGGCGCTCGGGGTCACGGCGCAGCCGCCACCACCACCGCCACCGCAATCGGGCCCGCCACCCTCGTTCGCCTGAACCGGCAGCGCACGGACGGCGCACGGCCCGGAAGCCAGGTGCGGAACCGTCACTAGTGTGACGCCATGTCGCTCACCGATGCCGAACGCACCGCCGCCGACGCCAGCTGGAACCTCGAGCCGTTGCTCGGAGACGGCACGGTCGACGATCTGCTCGACCGGGCCGCCGTGCTCGCCGAGGGTGTCGCCGGCCACCGCGGACGCCTCGCCGAGCTGTCCGTGGACGAGTGGGTCGCCCTGATGCAGACCACCGCCGAACTGCACGAAGTCCTCAACCGGGCCGGCAGCTACGCCAGCCTGCACACCGCGACCGACACCGCCGACCCCGAGAAGGGTGCGCTGCTCGCCCGGGTCCAGGAACGCGGCACGGCCCTGTCCACCCAGCTGATCTTCTTCGACATCGAGTGGGCCGAACTCGACGACGCCCTGGCCGAGGCGGTACTCGCCGACGAGCGGATGGCCTTCTGCGCCCATCACCTGCGCTCCGCCCGTCGCTACCGGCCGTATCTGCTCACCGAGGCCGAGGAACGGATCGACACCGAGAAGTCCCAGACCGCATCACAGGCCTGGTCGCGCCTGTTCGGCGAGCTGATCTCCGCCATCGACGTGCAGCTGCCCGACCAGCCCGGTCCGGTGAAACTGGAGCAGGGCCTGGCCCTGCTGTCCCATCCCGAGCGTGCCGTGCGGCAGGCCGCAGCCCACGCCGTCACCGAGGGCTTGCAGCCCGGGCTGCGCACCCGTGCGTTCATCTTCAACACCCTGCTGCTCGACAAGTCGGTCGAGGACCGGCTGCGCTCGTACCCGACGTGGCTGTCATCACGGAACCTCTCCAACGAGGCCTCCGACGCCTCGGTCGACGCCCTCGTCGCTGCGGTGCAGGCCCGCTACGACCTGCCCCAGCGCTGGTACGCCACCAAGGCCGCGATCCTCGGCATCGACCGCCTCGCCGACTACGACCGCATGGCCTCGGTCGGCGCGTCCGAGGCCGAGTTCGGCTGGACCCAGGCCAAGGACCTGGTGCTCGACAGCTACGCCAGCTTCTCGCCGCAGCTCGCCGACGCGGCACGGCGGTTCTTCGCCGAGTCGTGGATCGACGCGCCGGTGCGGCCGGCCAAGCGGCCGGGCGCGTTCTGCGCCTACACCGTGCCCTCCCACCATCCCTATGTGCTGCTGAACTGGACCGGCAAGCGCCGCGACGTGATGACGCTGGCCCACGAGCTGGGTCACGGCCTGCACGCCTACCTGGCCCGCCCGCAGGGCGTCTTCCACATGAGCACGCCACTGACCCTCGCCGAGACGGCCTCGGTGTTCGGTGAGACGGTCACCTTCGGGCGGTTGCTGGAGGACACCACCGATCCCACCGAACGGCTGGCCCTGCTGGCGGAGAGCATCGAGGGCGCCATCGCCACGGTGTTCCGCCAGACCGCCATGAACCGGTTCGAGCACGCGGTGCACACCCACCGGCGCGAGGTCGGTGAGCTGTCCCTCGACGACTTCGGCCGCTACTGGTACGAGACCCAGACCGCCATGCTCGGCGATGCCGTCGAGGTGACCGACGACTACCGCACGTGGTGGAGCTACATCCCCCACTTCATCAACACCCCGGGGTACGTGTACGCCTACGCATACGGCCAACTGCTCGCGCTGTCGGTCTACAAGCGCTACCAGGAGCAGGGCGCCGATTTCGTGCCGGCCTACCTGCAGCTGCTCGCCGCCGGCGGCTCGCTGCCCCCCGAGCAGCTGGCCCGGCTGGTCGACTGCGACCTGGCCGACCCGGGGTTCTGGGACGGCGGCCTGGCCATCATCGAGCAGCAGCTCGAAGCCGCCACTGCGGCCGCACGGGCTGCAGGGCGGCTCTGAGCACTCACAGCCCGGGGATGCCGGTGAAGTCCGGCTCCCGCTTGTCGAGGAACGCCGCCACCGCCTCACGGTTGGCGGGTCCACCGACGAGCCGGGCAAAAGCGTCGACCTCGCGGTCATGCGCGGCCAGCGCAGCCGAGGTGTGGTTGGCCGCCAGCATCAGACGCTTGGTCTCCACCAACGACGGGATCGGGTTGGCCGCGATCTCCTGGGCCACCGCCTGGGTTTCGGCGTCGAGGGCGTCGTCGTCGCACACCCGCCAGACCAGGCCCATGTCCAGGCACTCCTGGGCGTCGAACCACCGTCCGGTGAGCAGCACATAGGCCGCCTGCTGCCAGCCCATCCGGGCGGCGAAGGTGTAGCTGCTGCCGGCCTCCGGGGCCACGCCGAGCTGCGGGAACGGCGTGCGCAGGCGGGCACTGCGCGCCATCAGCGCCAGGTCGCAGTGGCCGAGGATGGTCATGCCGATCCCCACCCCGATGCCGTTCACCGCG
Source organism: uncultured Acidimicrobiia bacterium (assembly GCA_903921205.1). Lineage (GTDB taxonomy): Bacteria > Actinomycetota > Acidimicrobiia > Acidimicrobiales > CAIXPF01 > CAIXPF01. The sequence continues at coordinate 65,885 of CAIXPF010000095.1, forward strand.
GCGATGAGCGGCTTGGGGAACTCCGCCAGCGCGTGCAACATCGACGGGAAGTGGTAGGGCCCGGCCTCGGGACCGTAGGACTGCAGCATCTCGGTCAGGTCCTGGCCCGCCGAGAACCCGCGACCCGACCCGGTGATCACCACGACGGCGACCCCGGGGTCCTCCGCAGCAGCTACCAAGCCGTCACGGATCGCCGCGAACACCTCGTTGTTCATCGCGTTGAGCGCTTTGGGCCGGTCGATACGCAGTGTGCGCACCCGGCCGTTGTCCTCGGTCTTGAGCACCATGACCGGGAGTCTGCCCGCAATCGGGCAGGAACGCCCGTCCGGAGCCGATCAGGCCAGGGCGTCGACCCGGTCGCCCCGCTTGCCGAGCAGGCGGCGGCTGAGCCGGCCGAGCCGCTCGACCCGCTTGAGCAGGCTGTCGCGGGCCCGTTGGGCCTCGTCGTCGAGGTCGGTCAACTCGGCGATACGCCAGGTGTTGTGGACCAACGGGTGCACGATACGGTCGTGGTGGGAGGCCAGGTCGTAGATGCCGGCCCGGGCGATGACCTGGGCGTGCCGGTCGAACCCCGGGATGCCCAGGCCGGGCATGGCGAACTCGCGGACGACCTCCTCGAGGGCGATCACCGTGCCGCTGGGATCGACCTCGAGACAGGCGGTGACCATGTCCCGGTAGAACATGAAGTGCATGTTCTCGTCGAAGGCGACCCGGGCCATGACGTTGTAGCCCACAGGGTCACCGAGCAGCTTGCCGGTGTTCAGGTGCGAGACCCGGGTGGCCAACTCCTGGAGCGACAGGTAGCAGAACCCGATCTGCGGGTTCTGCGGCTTGGGCGTGTTGGCACCGGTGACCTGGGCCATGCGAGCCCGCTCGAGTTCCCACGGATCGATCGCCCTCGACACCGTGAGGTAGTCACGGATGGCGATCGAGTGCCGCCCTTCCTCCGCGGTCCACCGCCGGGTCCAGTAGCCGTAGGCGTTGTCCTTGCCGAAGACCCGGTCGATGTCGTTGAAGTAGTACGGCAGGTTGTCCTCGGTGAGGAGGTTGACGTACAGCGCCGATCGGGCGGCCTCGGACAGTGAACCCTCGCCGACGTCGGAATCGTCGGGCTGCCAGCCCCGTTCAGCGTCGAAGTCGCGCCCGCGGCTCCACGGCACCAGTTCGTGGGGGAACCACTCCTTGGAGGTGCTGAGATGGCGCTCGACCAGGCGGGCTGCAGTCGGTTCGAGCTCCGACAGCAGGGCGGCGGGGCTGAGAGTCATGGTCCTCCACATCGAGCTACGAAAAGCCAGGCCAGGCTAGTCGCAGCGGTTATTTCCCGCAGACACGACCTGCCGCACCCGTCGATTCCGCACCTTCGTGACAAGCCCCCGACCGCGGCGGCGGTGGCTGGGCCGTGACCCGCGACCCTAGTGGGTGGGTCGGGGGTTACGCGCAGCCTGAGCGCTCGGCGCACGGCACAACTGCGGGTCAACGGTGCGCTGGGAGACCCGGGTCGGCAGCATCCGGGGCCCCGTCGGCCCGGGCGGCCAGCGCCCGCACGATGGCCGCCAGGTCCGCCACCTCGGCCTCGAGCCGATCGACCTGCCGCTGCAGCCGGACAACCCGGACCGCCAGCGGCTCGCCGGGCTCGCTCGGCCCTCCGTCCACGTCGCCGGCCTGCCCGGCCTGCCC
>CAIXPF010000096.1 GCA_903921205.1 uncultured Acidimicrobiia bacterium
ACGCCGTCGCCGGCGGGCCGATGCCGTCCCGGGCCTATCGACGCGCAGGCCGTCAGGCTTGTGGGAATTCGCCAATATGAGGTGATCCGGGACCGGCGGTCGGGCCGCCGGTCCCGGACCGGTCGCTACTCGGTCTCGCCGGCCCGACGGCTCGACGCCATCGGGATGACCTTGCCGGCCTCGGCCGCCAGGGCCGCACGCTGCACCGCGTCGTAATCGACCACGGTGGGCATCGACAGCGACTCGGCAGCCGCCAGCACCCCGGCACGGAAGCGCAGCACCGCCTCGGTGAGCTCCGTCACGTCCTCGCGGACCACGAAGCGGTTGCCCGACACCAAGGTGACGACGGTGTCGCCGTGGTGTTCGAGGGTCTCGATGAGATCGGCGTTCACCACGAGGGTGGAACCGTCGAGTCGGGTGATGGCAATCATCGTTCACCTGCCGTTTCTTGTTGGCGCCGCATGTCTGCGTGGCGTCGCGTGTCTGCTGAGGGTCAGCGGTCAGCCGGGATCAGCGCTTGAGGTTGACGAGTTCCTGGATCATCTCGTCCGAGGTCGTGATGATCCGGGAGCTGGCCTGGAACCCGCGCTGGGCCAGGATGAGGTCGGTGAACTCCCGGGCGAGGTCCACGTTGGACATCTCGAGCACACCGGACTTGATGGAACCGGCGTCGTTCTCGCCGGCGATCCCACGGACCGGCTCGCCGGACACCTGGGAGTTGCGGTAGTGGGTCTCGCCGACCTTCTCGAGGCCCTCGTTGTTGCCGAAGGTCGCCACCGAGATCTGGGCGATGTTCTTGATGACGCCGTTGGAGTACCGGGCCGAGATCTGGCCGTTCTCGGCGATGCCGAAGTCCTTCAGGGCGCCCGGGCCGCGGCCGTCCTGGGTGATGGTCACCACCGTGTTGGCGCCGTACTGGTGCAGGCCGGTGCTCTGCGAGGTGAGATCGATCGAGAAGGTGAACGGATCGGCACCGGAGGTCGGCGGGGTGAAGGTCGCCGTCGGCGGCGTGGTCGGCAGCACCAGGTTGCCGCTCGCCGGGTCGAACTCGAGGGCGACGGTCGCGCCGACGGCGTTGTTGTCCGCGTCGTAGAGGTTCATGTCCCAGGTGTTCGCCCCGGTCTTGGTGAACCGCACGCTGATCTGGTTCTCGGTGCCGAGACCGTCGATCACCTTGGCCAAGCTGCCCACCGTGGTACCGATCTCGGTGTTCGGCGAGAGCTGGCCGATGATGCCCAGGGTCTGGGTCGACTGCGCCGGGATCGACTGGTACTCGTTGAAGTTGATCGTCTGCAACGCACCGACCGGGACCAGGTTGCCGTCCTCGCCGGCCAGCCAGCCCTGCACCAGACCGCCCGAACCGTCGACGAGGTTGTTGAAGGCGTCGATGGAGAAGCTTCCCGAACGGGTGTACAACTCCTCGCCGCCGACGTTGACCACGAAGAAGCCGTCACCGGAGATGGCGGTGTCGAAGGGCCGGTCGGTCAGCTGGAACGAGCCGGTGCTGAACTGGGCGGCCGTCGCCCGCACGGTCACGCCGAGGCCGACCTGGATCGGGTTGACCGAGGCGTCGTTGCGGGCCACACCGGCGGCGTTACGCAGGGTCTGGCTGAAGGTGTCGGCGAAGAGCACCCGGTTGGCCTTGAACCCGTTGGAGTTGACGTTGGCGATGTTGTTGCTGACCACATCGAGCATGAGCTGATGGGCTCGCAACCCCGACACACCACTGAACATTGATCGCATCATGGCTGGGATCCTCTCTAGGCGTTCTGGGCCGTTGACGTTGAGGTCGTGACCGCCGCCGCGGTTGCGGTGGCGGAGTTCGTGGCAGCGGCGGGCGCCGCTGCGGCGTTCATCAGGAGACGGGCCTCGTCGACCCGGTCGACGGAGAGCTCGCCACCGGTGGTGACGAGCACGGCCTTGCCGGCGGGGAAGGTCACCGAGGTGACCACGCCGGAGACGGCCCTGCCGGACTCGTTGGTACCGGACACCTGCTTGCCGATCATCGAGCCGGCGATCATGGCCCGCTGGTAGGTCGAGACCTCCTGCTGGCCCTGGTTGACCTTCTGCAACTGCTCGACCATGGCGTACTGGCTGATCTGCGCCAGGTACTCGGTGCCGTCACTCGGCGACATCGGGTTCTGGTACTTCATCTGGGCCACCAGCAGCTTCATGAAGGCATCGCTGCCCATGCCCTGCAGGGCGGCCGAGCCACCGGTGGAGCCCGAGCCGGTGGTGGCCATGGCCTTGCCGGTGGGGTCGGTGGTGGTGCGGGTGGTCGGAACGATCAGAGGCATGGGGCGCTCCGGGGGTCACAGCCGCAGTTCACGGTCGACCGTGAACGCGACTTCGCTGGTGAGATCGAGGTCGGGGGCGATGAAGGCCCGGCCACCGGGCAGGTTCTGGTTGGCCCGGCCCTGGCTCTGGCTGCTGGTGCCGACATCGAAGCTGGACAGCTGCAGGCCCTCCCGGGCGAACAGCTGGGCGATGCGGTCGCGCTGCTGGGCCATCAGGGCACCGCCCTCGGCCTTCTCCGGACGCACCACGACGTAGACCTGTTCGCCGCGCATCTCGAAGCTGACGTCGAGACGACCGAGCTCCGGCGGGTCGAGCCGCACGTTCAGGCGGTGGCCGTGGCCCCCGTCGGCCTTGGTGCGCTGCACCTGGGCGAGCAACTGCTCGCCGAACGCCGCCGGGGTGGTCAACACCGTGGGCAGGGCGACCTCGGCATCGCGACGGGCGGCCGCATTGGCGCCACCGACCGCCCCGGCATCGGGCGAGCCCACCCCGTTGCGGGCCTGCTGACGGAAGTCGCCGACTCCCTGCTCGCCGCCCGGGGAGCCCGGAGCGCCGGCAGTCGGCATGGCCGGGACCGTCGATGCCGCTGCATCGGGCCCGTCGGTGAGGGCGACGGCGTCGGCATCGGTGGGCACGGCCTGCACCGGCGCATCGAGGTCGATCACCGTGTCGCCCAGTGCCCGCTGCGCGGTCAGCGCCGGGGCGGTGGCCGGCGTGGTCATGGCGTCGAGGAACTCGTTGACGACGTCGACATAGTTCTGGGTCTCCCGGTAGGGCGGGATGCCGCCGTACTGGTCGACCGCACCGGGCCCGGCGTTGTAGGCGGCGAAGGCGAGATCCCACGACCCGAACGTGTCGTACTGGGCGGCGAGGTAGCGGGCCCCGCCGAGGATGTTCTGCGCCGGATCGGTCGGGTCGACGCCGAGGCCCTCGGCGGTGCCCGGCATCAGCTGCATCATCCCGATCGCCCCGGCGGGCGACTCGGCGTCGGGGTTGAAACCCGACTCGGCACGGGCCACCGCAAGCAGGACCTGCAGCGGCACACCGGTCTCCTCGGCAGCGGCGATGAACTCGTCGGCATACTGCTCGGCCTCGACCGGCACACCGTCGGGCCAGTACGGCGAGTCCGCACCGGACGTGCCGGGCTTGCGCGTACCCTTCGGAATGGCGATGCGCTCGAGCGGGTCCGACGCCGACGACGACGACTTGCGGGCGCTGTTCGCGCTGTACGCCTTCTTCGAGGTGGCCGAACCGGCCCGCTGCAGCAGCTGGTCGAAGCCGCCGTCGCCACCGGCGGACACCCCGAGGGTGCCACCGGCGCCGAACCCTGATCGGATCTGGTTGATGCGGCTCATGACGCCGCTGAGTCCTTCGGTCATGACTTCTGCCCTCCTGTAGTCCTGTTGGTGCGCCGGGCACGAAGCGCGTCGTCGACGGCACGCTCGGCCACCCGCGACGCCCGAATGGCCAGCACGGCCTTCTCCCGCCGATCGAGTTCTTCCATGGCCTTCTCGTCACGAGCGGCCGCCTGCCAGCGCAGCCGGGCGGTGGCGACCTCCTCGGCGCTGGCGGCCACCACCTGGTTCGCCGTGAGCACCGCGTCGATGCGCAGATCGGTGCGCTGACGGCGGGCGTCGAGCGAGGACACCGTCCCCGCCGGCAGCGATGCCGTCTCGCTGAGCCGCTCGATGGTCTCCGCCTGGCGGTCGAGCGCCTCGCGTCGTTCGATCTCGGCCTTGGCCAGTACCGCCTCGGACTGCTTGCGGCGGATGTTGGTCACCCGCAACAACGTCTTGACCCGCTTGGAACGGTCGGTCATCGCAGGACCTCCTCGAGCCGGCGCCAGGCCTCGTCGGCGGGGCAGACCTCGTCGCGGGGTTGCTGCAGGAAGCCGAGCAGCTTGTCCTTGCGCACCAGCGCCTCGTCGGTCAGCGGGTTGGTACCGGGCACGTAGGCGCCGATCTCGATGAGGTCCCGGCTCTCCTCGAGCGCAGCGAGCAGCCGCCGCAACCGTGAGGCGATGGCCAGTTGCTCGGGCGTGCACACCTTGGTGGCCAGACGGCTGACGCTCTCGAGGGTGTCGATGGTCGGGTAGTGACCGGCAGCGGCCATACGGCGGCTGAGCACGATGTGCCCGTCGAGGATCGACCGGGCATGGTCGGTGATCGGCTCGGTGAGGTCGTCGCCCTCCACCAGCACCGTGTACAGGGCGGTGATCGTGCCCCGCGGCTGCGGGCCGGTTCGTTCGAGCAGCTTGGGCAGCGCGTTGAACACCGACGGGGTGTAGCCCCGCACGGTCGGCGGCTCGCCGGCGGCGAGGCCGACCTCGCGCTGGGCCATGGCGAAACGGGTGAGGCTGTCCATCAGCAACAGCACGTCGAGGCCCTGGTCGGCGTACCACTCGGCGATACGGGTGGCGGTCATCGCTGCCCGCAGGCGCAGCAGCGCCGGCTCGTCGGAGGTCGCCACCACCACGGTGGCGCGGGCGGCACCCTCGGCACCGAGGTCGTCCTCGAGGAACTCCCGGACCTCACGGCCACGTTCGCCCACCAGCCCGACGACGACGGCGTCGGCGTTGGCCCCCCGGGCCAGCATGCCGAGCAGGGTCGACTTGCCGACGCCGGAACCGGCGAAGATCCCGATGCGCTGACCCCGGCCGCACGGCAGCAGGGTGTCGATGGCCCGCACCCCGAGCGACAACGGCTCGGTGATGCGCTGGCGTTCCATGGGGTTGGGTACCGCCCGGTCGATGTCGATGCGGCTGCGGCGGCCGGCGAGCGGGCCCTTGCCGTCGATCGGGCGACCGAGGGCGTCGAGCACCCGCCCGGCGAGCTGCGGGGTCACCTCGAGCTTGAGACGGGTACCGGCCGGCTCGATCCAGTCGCCGACGGCGAGGCCGTCGAGACCGCCGAGCGGCAGCAGGCGCACCTCGCCGTCGTTGACGGCGATCACCTCGGCCGGCAGCGGGTCGGAGCCCTCGCCGCGACGGCGGTGCACCCAGAACAGGTCGCCGATGGCACCCTCCACGCCGCGAGCGCAGACCTCGAGACCCGACATGCGGGTCAGCTGGCCGGCACGCCGGTAGGGCACGGCCCGTTCGAGCCGGTGGGCGAGATCGGCACGATCCCACGACAACACGCCGGAGGCGCTCACCACGTGTCTCCCTTGGTCGCGTCGTACAGCACCTCGACCTCGTCGGACTCGTCGTCGTCGGGCGCGCCGTCGGACAGGCCGTCGTCGGAGACCACGGGATGTTCGGCGCCGAGGGTGTCGAGCACCGAGCGGGCACGCTCGAAGGCATCGGCGAAGGTGGCGAACACCGTGGTGTCCCCGATGCTCACCCGGGCCTCACCGTCGTCGAGGTCGTCGGCACCGACGACACGGATCTCGTCGTCACCGAGCCACTCGCGGGTGCGGCCGACCATCGCCGGCGAGGTGGTGATCTCCACCCGGGCATGGCGGTCACGCTCGGCCAGCATCTCGTTGAGCCGGGCGAAGAACGCCTCGGGCACCGTGCTCAGCTCGCGACGGGCGGCCCACTCGGCCACGGCGAGGGCGAGCTCGACCAACTGTTCGGCGTCCGCCACGCGGTGCTGCTGCACCCGGGTGCTGTGCGCGGCGACGGCGGCGAGCACCTCCTGGCGCAGTCGCTCGCCGGCCACGGCCAGCTTCGACCCGGCCTCGAGGGCACCGGCGGTGTAGCCCTCCTCGTAGCCGGCCCGGAACCCGCGGTCCTCGGCCTGGGCGATCCGCTGCGCGACCGGGATGCTGTGGGGGTCGTTGCGCCGCAGCTGGACCGTCGCCGCCTTGATGATGGTGCCACGCTCGTAGGCGTCACTCATCGACGTCGTCGCCTTCCGCCCGTTCGATCTGGATGGTGCCCTCGGCCTCGAGGTTGCGGATCACGTCCACGATGCGCTTCTGCGCCTCGGAGATGTCCTTCTTGCGGACGTTGCGCACGAACTCGATCTCCTCCTGGAGGTTCTCCCGGGCCCGTTCCGACAGGTTGCGGAACACCGCCTGGGCGACCTCGTCCTCGGCTTCCTTGAGCGCCACCACCAGGTCCCGGGTGTCGATGACCTTGAGGACTTCCTGGATCGCCCGGTTGTCGAGGCGGGTGAGGTCGCCGAAGGTGAACAGGGCATCCCGGACCTTGTCGGCGAGGGCCTTGTCGCGCTCGCTGATGCGGTCGAGGACGAGCTTCTCGGTGGCCTGGCTGGAGGAGTGCAGCACCTCGACGAGCAGGTCCATGCCTTCGAAGGCGGAGATCGGCTGGTTGAGCAGCGGCACGAGCCGGGTGCGGAAATCGGCGTCGAGGTCGTCGACCACGTCGGCATGGACGTGCTCGAGGCTGGCGAGGCGCACGGCGACATCGGCCTGCTTGTCAGGCGGGAAGCACTTGAGGATCTTGGCCGCGTCGGCCGGCTCGAGATGGGCCAGCGCCAGGGCCACCAAGGAGGACGGCTCGGCGGCGAGCACCATGGCCGCCACCTCGGCGGTGGCGTCGGCGAGGTAGCGGAAGCGCCGCTTGCGGCCCGGATCGAGCCGGTCGGCGAGCTCGGCGGCCCGCTCCGCACCGAGGGTACGGGTGAGCAGGTCGATGGTGTAGGGCAGGCCGCCCTCCGCCATGAGCCGGCGGGCCACCAGTTCCTGGGCGAACTCGGTGAGGATCGCCTGCTTCTCGTCGTGGGAGAGGGTCTCGATGGCTGCGGTCTCCGAGGCCAGGTTCTCGACCAGCTCGGGCGGCAGGTTGCGCAGGAGCTTCGACGCCCGCTCGGGCCCGAGGGCCACCAGCACGGCGGCCACCTTGCGGCGCTGCTCGGCGAGGTCCTCTCGACCGGTCTTGTTGAGGGTGCTGTTCATGACGTTCACGACCGCCGATCCGCAACCCAGCTACGCAGCAGGGCGGCAACGTCTTCCGGTTCCCGGTCAATGAGGTCGAGCACCTCGGTCGCCGGGTCGAGTGCCCGGCGGGAGGCCCGCCGTGCGTCGTCGTCCTCGTCGCCGGCCACGGCCAGGCGGTTCGCCGTTGCTTGGCCGGCGGTCTCGCCGGAGCGCAGGACACCGAAGGGCTCGGCGCTGCGGGCCAGCACCAGGTCGTCGACCTCGTCCACCTCGTCGTCACGGGAGCGCAGGCCCTTGCGGAGGAACACCGCCACCAGGACCAGCACCAGCAGCGCACCGGCGGTCTTGGCGTAGCGCATCATGGCGTCCTTGGTCTGCGCCGACTCGACCGCCTTGGCGGCGTCGTCGGCGGCCTTGGTGCTCTCGGTGTCGAACACCTGCGAGCGCACCGCCACCACGTCACGGGACTGGTCGGGGCTGGCGTCGTCGACCTGGGCGCCGGTGGCGGCGATCACCAGCTGGCGGATGTCGGCGATGCCCTGCTGGTCGATGCCCAGCTTGTCGAGCGTGGCCTGGTCGATGGCGACGGCCACCGAGAGCTTCTGCACCTTGCCGGGGCTGGTCCGGGTCAGCGTCTCGGTGGAGCCGACCGCGACCGAGCTGGCGTCGTCGGCCTTCTCGTAGCGCTGGTCGGAGCCGGTGGCGACGGCGACGGCGATGCTGGTCCCGGTCACCCCGGCCACACCGGCAGGTATGGTGCCGCTGGCACCCTGGAAGGTCTCGCTGGCCTTCTGCGAGGCCACGACCACTGCGTTGTCCTTGTCGTAGGCGGTCTGCTTCGACTCGGTCTGGTCGAAGTCCATGTCGGCGTTGACCCGCACCACCGAGTGGCCGGCGCCCAACATGGCGTCGAGCATGGTCTGGGCCTGGGCGGTGGTGGCCGCCTCGTACTTGCGGGCCATCTGCATCGGGTCGGAGCCCGAGCCCATGCCGGCGACGGAGAGGATCTGGCCGGTCGTATCGGTGACCGTCACGTTGTCGGTGGTGAGGCCCGGCACCGCCGAGGCCACCGTCTGCATGATCGCCCGCACCGACGTGGCGTCGAGAGCGCCGTTCGCCCCGATGAGCACCGAGGCCCGGGGGTCTGTCTGGTCGTCCTTGAAGAGCGCCTTCTCGGGCAGCGACAGGTTGATCCGAGCGGTGTCGACGCCGTCCATCTGCATGAGGGTGTTGGCCAGCTCGCCCTCGATGGCCCGCTTGTAGTCGACCTGCTGCTTGAAGTCCGAGACCGTCAGGCCCTGGCCGTCGAGCACGTCGTAACCGGGCCGGGCCCCGTCGGTGGTCACACCGGCGGTGCTCAGGGCCAGGTTGGCCTTGGCCAGATCGGCCTGGGCCACGCTCACCCCGGTGCCGTTCGGGGAAAGCTTGTAGGTGATCCCCGATTCGTCGAGGGCCGCGGTGACCTTGGCGGTCTGGCTCACCGAGGCCCCGGCGACCAGCACGCTGTAGGTCGGCTGGGACACCCAGCGAACCAGCGAGATCAGACCCATCACGCTGACGATGAACAGGCCGGCGAGGATCAGCATCTGCTGGGGGCTGAAGCTCTTGGCTGCCCGGGTCGCTCGGGCTCGTGCCGCATTGATGTCGAGTGCCATGGGAGTGCGCTAACCACCTGGAGGAAGGAACGGGATCAGGACCGGGAGAGAACGAGAGGTCGGGGCCGGGGCCCCGGGCTCAGGGCTGGGGCCGAGGGCCCCCGCCGTCAGAGCTGGGTGCGCATGACTTCCTGGAAGGCGCTGAGCAGCTGGTTGCGCATGGCCACCGTGAGCTGCACCCCGAGCTGTGCCTTGGAGGAGGCGACGGTGAACTCGTGGATGTCGGTGAGCTCCCCGGTCGCCAGCTGCTGGCTCAGCTTCGAGGCGCTGTCGATGGAGTCCTGCACGCCGCGCAGGGCGTTGGAGAAGCTGGTCGGCAGCACCGAGTTGACCGGCGACGCCTTGGCGGAGGGGCTCAGCGGCCCGATCGAGTTGATCGGGCTGATGGCGCCGAGCGAGCCGAGACCCGAGACGGGGGCGATGGCGGAAACGGCCATGTCACTTCACTCCGATGCTGAGCGCGGCCTTGTAGGCGTCGCGCATGCGGTCCATCACGGAAAGGTTCGCCTGGTAGCTGCGCTGGGCGATGAGCAGGTTGGTCATCTCGACCGACAGGTCGACGACCGGCCGCTTGACGTAGCCCGGGTTGGCGCTGTTGGCGTCGCCGGCGAGCGGGTTGTCCGGTTCGTACACCAGCTCGTAGGGCGTGTCGTCGGCAACGATGCCCGACACCGCCGCGCCCCGGCTGTCGCCGTTGTCGTAGGACTGGGCCACCACGAGACGGGCCCGGAACGGTTCCTCGTCGAAGGGACGGACCGTGTTGACGTTGGCCACGTTGTCGGAGATGGCGTCGAGCCAGATCCGGCTGACCTTGGTGCCGCTGGCGCTGGTGTCCAGCGCAGAGAACATGCCCATGATCAGCGTCCGATCGCCGTGCTGATCAGGCCGAGCCGGGCGTTGACCGCCCCGACGATCGCCTCGTAGTGCAGGCCGGACTTCACCAGGGTGGTGGTCTCCTCCTCGAGGGAGACCTGGTTGCCGTTGAGGCTCGCCCACGGGGTCCCCGGCACCTGGCCGATGGAGACCTTGGCGTTGCCCTTGCCGTTCAGCGCCTTCGCCAGGGACCCCTCGAACTCGACGCGTGTTGCGGCGAACCCGGGGGTGTTGACGTTGGCGATGTTGTTGGATGTGGCCCGCTGTCGCTGTGCCTCGCCAGCCAGGCCGATCTCCAGAGCGGCCTGGGTGCGATCAGTGAAGATCTGCATGGCCTAGTCATCGACCAGGACCATGGTCCTACTTAAATCAAACTCCCAACCTGGTGGATGGGCCGCAGGGCCCAGCAGCGCCGGGAGTCACGCCGTGGCGGTCTCACCGGCGGGGGAGTCAGCTGTAGGGAGAGACCCGCGTCGGAGCCGGGCGGCGGTCCCGATCGTCGCGCAGGACCCGCATCGAGGCCTCGAGCCGGGCGATGCGTTGCAGCGCCACCTGGGCGCGAACCCGCTGGTCATCGGACATCGGCACGGCCGGGAGCGGCAACGCCTGGAAGGTCCCGTCGACCGACTGGCCGGCAACGGCGACCTCCTCGCGGGCGAGCCGGGCCTCGAGCGCATCGAGCGCATCGTCCCAGCAGGCGCCCACGTTCACGCGCTCATCCGCTCACCGGGCACCTGGGGCTGGCCGAGACAGGCCGTACCCCAGGCGTCGCGCAGCGGCAGCAGGAGCTCGACACAGCGCATCACCAGCAGCGGGTCGCGCCGGACGTTGGCGGCGACGAGCTGGTGCCAGATGAACTCGTAGATCCGGTCGAGCTCACGGGCCACCCGGCCACCGGCCTCGAAGTCGAGCGAGCAGCGCAGCTCGGTCACGATGCGCTGCGCCTTGACGAGCTGTTCGGACGCCTCCGGCCGCCGCCCGCTGGCCTCGGCATCGGCGGCACGGCGCATCGCGGCGATCGCACCGTCGAACAGCATGGCGACCAGCTGTGCGGGGGTGGCCGTCGCCATGCGGTTCTTGACGTACTGGTTGATGGCAGCTTGCGACATGAGGCTCTCTGGTTGCGGGGAACGGCGGGAGGGCTAGCGGTCTTCGGAGAAGGAGACCGCGGATCAACCGAGCGATCTGGCGAGACCGTTGGCCTGGCTCGACAGCTGTGCCATCGTCGTCTCGAGGCTGGTGTACTGGCGGCGGATGCGGGCCTCGACCACGGTGAGGCGCTGGTCCTCCACCAGTACCCGGGCCTTGAGGCTCTCGACGGAGGTCTGGGCCGCGCCCATGGCGCTGTTGACCACCCCGTTGGTGTCGACCATCTGCTTGATGGTGTCGTACAGGGTGCCGAACACGCCCTTCACCGTGCCGCCGTCACCGGCGAGCAGACGGACCGTGCCGGCGTAGTCGTCGTTGATGGCGTCCCGCAGCTTGGTCTCGTCGAGGCTGTAGCGACCGTCCCGGCCGAGCGAGATGCCGATCTCGCTGAGCACCTGTAGTTCCTGGCTGGTGTCGCTGTAGCCCATCGCCGACACCAGCGTGGAGGACACCCGGCGCAATCGGGTATCGCCGCCGAGCGTGCCGAGCGTCTTGTTCTCGGCGTTGACGGTGCTGGCCGACTTGGCGGCGGAGAGCACGCTGTTGAGGGCATCGAGCACCGAGCCGGCCGCGTCGACGAGCGTCTGCTCGTCCCTGCTGACCGTCACCGTCACGTCGGTGGCGGCGTCGGCGGCGAGCAGGTCGAGGGTGACCCCGGGGATCACGTCGGTGAGATGGTTGCTCGACCGGGTGATGGTGGTCACGCCGTCGGCGAGGGTGAGCTCGGCATCGCTGGCTGCCCGCAACGTGTTGAAGGTCTTCGACGAGAGCCCCGAGAGGTTGGCGAAGCCCATCGTCACCTGGTGGTCGAGCCCGGCCTCCTGGGCGGAGACCACGAACTTCGTCGGGGTGGCGGTGCCATCGTTGGTGTTGACCGCAGCGGCGGAGACCCCGGCATTGACGTTGTTGATCGCCGTGGCGAACTGGCTCAGCGTGGTGGTGGAGGTGGCGTCCACGACCCCCACCTTGGCCGTACCGACCTCCAGCGTGCCGATGGTGAAGGTGGCGCTGTTGCCGGAGTTGTCGGTCAGGGTGATGGTGCCGCTGTTGGCGACGGTCTGCTCATAGCCCCCGAACGTGACGGTGGCCGTGCTTGCGCCGATGGCGGTGACGGCGATCTCGTACTTGCCGGCGGAGAGTCCGCTGGCGTCGGTGACGGTCAGCCCGACACTGGCCAGCCCTGACGCAACGTGGGCCTTCCCCGCCCCCACCAGGTCGGTCACATCGGTGAACCCGGCGGCCATCTTCTGCTCGGCGGCGGCGAGCTGGCTCACCCGGAAGGTGAACGTGCTGGGCGCCGCGGTGGAGCTGGCCTTGGCGTACACGAGCGACTCGTCGTCGGAGCTCGCCGTGGCGCTGGCGACCTTGGTCGGGGTGGACACGGCGTTGACCGCCGTCTTGAGCGACCCCAGCTTGGTGTTGAGATCCTGCCAGGTGGACAGCTGCTTGCTGTAGGTGTTCTGCTTCGCCACCAGCCGGTTCCTCGTGGCCTGCTCGGCAGCGAGCATGGCGTTGATGATCTCGGTGGTGTTCAGGCCTGATGCCAGGCCCCCGATACTGCTCGGCATCGCACTCTCCTCCTGAACGTGCATTGCGCTGACGACGATCTTTCGGCCGTTTCGCCGGCGTTCTCCATCCCCTACCGGGGGGTGAAGCGGTTCAGGGTCCGCTTCACCCCCGTCCGGTAGGTTCTCTCAGCTCAGGACGTCGAGGATCGACGCTCCTGTCAGCGCAGAAGCTGGAGAACCGACTGAGGGACCGTGTTGGCCTGCGCCAGCATGGCGGTGCCGGCCTGCACCATGATCTGGTGCCGGGTGAACTGCACCATCTCGGCGGCGATGTCGAGGTCGCGGATGCGGGACTCCGACGCCTGCAGGTTCTCCGAGGTGACGTTCAGGTTGGTGATGGTGTGCTCGAGGCGGTTCTGCTGGGCGCCGAGGGCGGCACGCAGCTTGTTGACCTCGTCGATGGCGTCACGGATGTCGCCGATGGCGGCCGAGGCACCGGTGGTCAGGTCGATGGCACTGAGGTCGACCGCCGAGCCGGTGCCGTCGGTCAACGACGCCGAGGACAGCGTCTGGGTGGTGACCGAGATCGTGTCGGCGCTGGTGGTGCCCACCTGGAAGGTGACCGACGCCGACGAGAACACGGCGACGCCGGCGAACTTGGTGGCGGTGCCGATGCTGTCGAGCTGCTCCAGCAGCTCGCTCAGTTCGGCCTGCTCCTCCTCACCGTCGCTGGTGGCGGTGTTGGCGGCGGACACGGCGAGCTCGTTCATGCGCTGCAGGATGGAGTGCACCTCGTCGAGGGCGCCTTCAGCGGTCTGCACGAAGCTGATGCCGTCCTGAGCGTTGCGGACGGCGGTGTTGATGCCGCGGATGTCGGCACGCAGCCGCTCGCTCTTGGCCAGGCCGGCAGCGTCGTCGGACGCCCGGTTGATACGGAAGCCGCTGGAGAGACGCTCCATCGACCGGTTGAGCTGGCTGTCGCTGATGGTCAGGTTCCGGTGGGCGGTCACTGCCATCGTGTTCTGGTTGATACGCAGGCTCATGTTGATCTTCCTTGAGGCTCAGGTTGTTTCAGGTCCGACATCCGTGTCGGGCCGAGCCTGTCTACGGCGGTGCCTGAGCATCGCTTGAGATCACCGAGCTGCTTTCCCACCAGCTTGGGAGGACCATGGTCCTCTTGCCAGGCTCAGGCCGCCTGACCTGGGCTTTTCGTCCTACCGAGCCATGAGGTGATCGCCGCCGAACGAGCAGGCAGCACCGTGGCGGCGCAGCGTGCGGCATGGTCCGCCAGCACCGCATCCGCGCTGGTGAGCACGGCGTCGGTCCCGACCAACAGGCCGGCCACGGTGTCGTCGTCGGCCGCTGCGACGGCGAGGACGTCGCCCTCGCACCCGTCGAGCAGCACCGACAGCTCCTCGAGGATCCGTTCCCGGCCGGCGTCGTCGCCGGCCTCGATCGCCACCACCAGTGTCACGTCGTCGTCGCTGCCCAGCAATCCGGCGACGACGGTGACCGCCT
>CAIXPF010000097.1 GCA_903921205.1 uncultured Acidimicrobiia bacterium
CGGCCGCGGCGGTGGCCTCGACGTCGGTGAGATCCACGGTGTAGGCGGTGGCGCGCCCCCCGGCATCGTTGATCTCGCCGACGGTGCGGCGGGCCATCGACTCGTCCCGGTCGAACACCGCCACCACCGCGCCCTCCCGGGCGAACTCCTGGGAGATGGCCCGTCCGATGTTGGACGCACCGCCGGTCACGATCACGACGCGGTCACGCAGTCCGAGATCCATGGGGAACACCTTTCGATCGGCACGACACCGCAACGACGGCGACGCGCAGGTTCACAGCAGAACAGAACAGAACAGAGGGCTACAGCAGGAACGTCAGGTTGGGCTGGGGCTCGGAAGCCGTCACCAACTCGACCGTCTTGGCCGCCATGCGCAACACCCCGTCGACGCGGCGCAGCCGGTAGGTGACCCGTCCGGGCCACAGCTGCAGGCGGGCGGTGGACTGCACCGCCAGCTCGTAGACCACCTGGGTGGCGGTCACCACGTACTCGTCGCCGGCGCCATCAGAACCAGCGCCGCCCTCGGCCCGGTGGGCCTCGACGTTGGTCACCGCCCGGCACATCGGCGAGGCCGGGGTCTGCGCATGCCGCTTGCCGGTCTGCAACTGACGGATCCGGGTCGCCAGACGGGCCCGGTTGTCGTTGATGTAGGACAACCCGGCCGCCGGGTCACCCACCGCAGGCCCGGCAGGAACCCAATAGTGCATGTCGTCGGTGACCAGCGCCTCCCATTCGCCGTACTGCGAGGTATCGGCAAGCCGGGCCTCGCGGAACACGAACGCCTCGATCTCGCGCTGTTCGGCCTCACCGAGCGGCGGGGCCACCTCCCCGCTCATCGGGCCATCACCGTGCGGTACTGCCGCCAGAAGCCGCGGTTGGTGGTCTCGTCGGAGATGAGCGCAGCGCGCCGTCCGTCGTCACGGCGTTCCTCGCGACCCAGGCCGCGACTCATGTCCACCCATCCCCGCCGCACCTCGGCCTCGGCGTCGTCGACCCCGACACCGGACATCGCCAGCTGCATGCGTTCGGCGGTCACCGCGTCGTCGGGCACGATGAACGCCGCGGGTCCCATCGCCGCCTCGGACTGGCGCAACAGGCGCCGGTTGAACGACTCGTCGACCCCCTCGAACTGCACCGCGGTGTGCCAGTGGACCATGCGGTCGGGGGCCACCGGCTCGATGATGGCGATGTTGAGCTCGCCGAGGAACAGGTTGGGGAAGATCAGCCCGTGCGGCGGCCCGTCCCACAGCAGCCGGCCCGCGGCCTGCACGCCACGGGCCTGCTCCAACGCCGTGCAGTAGCCGGGCACCTTGTCGCGGCTCGCCCCGAGCCAGGCCAGCTCCCTCCGGTAGCTCGGCCGGAAGTCGAGCTCGACGTGCCCGTCGCCCCAGTCCACCGCCAGGGACTGGTTGCCGGTCTCCCCGCCGAGCACCGTCTCCTGGTAGTAGGTGTCGGGGGCCGAGGACACCATCGAGGCGTGCACCCAGTTGAGGTGGTAGCCGTCGTTGTCGCTCTCGGGCCACATCTTCCAGTTCGAGCCGACGGCATGGCCGAGCCAGTTCGGCCCCAGGGCGATCGAGCCGCTCGGCGACAGGTCGCACAGCCGGTCGATCATGTCGGTCCCACCGACCCCGAGATGGCCCGACAACGGCCCCGCCGACCCGTCGAGGTTGGCGAACACGAAGCCGCGGTAGCTCTCGACCTGACGCGCCCGGTCCAGGCCCAGCTCGGCATGGTCCTTCTCGAACCCGGCGGGGTAGGGCACCGCCCTCAGGGCGCCGTCGAGCCCGAAGTTCCAGGCGTGGTAGGTGCACTGGAAGGACGTGTCGCGACCGCGGTGCTCCCAGCACAACGCCGTGCCCCGGTGCGAGCAGCGGTTGGCCAGAACGTTCAGCCCCCCGGACCGGTCCCGCACCAGGATCATGGGCTCGCGCCCGATACGCCGGGTCACCCACTGGCCGGGCTCGGCGACCTCGCTCTCGTGGCCGACGAACACCCAACCACGGGTGAAGATCTGCCGCATCTCCTCGGCGAACACCCCCGGGTCGCCGTAGAGGCTGCCGTGCACCCGATCGGCACCGACGAGCTCGTGATAGGCGGTCATGGCGGGCACGATACTGCGCCGGACCGGCCCGGAACCCGGGCCGATCCGTGCCACCCCGGACCGGCTCGCGCACCCCGGGGACGGTCACCCAGCGGCGCAGTACGCCCGGCTACGCTCGACCGACATGTCCTATCGTCGAGTCGGCCGTGTCGTGGCCCGACTCGGCGTGCTGATGGAGAGCGCCTCGCTCGTGTCGATCGACGACGAGCCGTTCGCCCGCAGCTGTGCCCGCGTGCTGCGTGAGCTCGCCGCCTACCTCGACGCAGAGACCACCATCGAGTGGGCCGGCACGGCCGACGAGGCGGTGCCGCTCACCCCGATGGCGCACGAGCCGCGCCATCTCGTGGCCGACCTCACCGTCGGCGGGCAGGTCCTCGGTCGCCTGCACGTCCAACGTCCCGGGGGTGACTCCTTCGACCAGGACGACCGCCGGCTGGTCCGCGACGTGGCTGCCCAGGTCGCCTCCGGATGGTCCGTGCGCGAGCTCGCCGCCGACCCCGCGCGCCACCAACCGCTGGCCACGAGCCTCGAGGACTCCCCCATCGCCGTGCTGGTGCTCGGCGGCGGCGGCGAGGTGCTCTCCGCCAACCGCGCCTTCGGTGAGCTGCTCGGGACCGATCCGACCCGGCTGCGCGGTCATCGTTGGGACGAGCTCCTCGATGCGCCGAACGGGCCGAACGGGCCGAACGCGCCGATCGCGCCGAGCCCGGCCGGCGCCAGCAGGCCGCCCGTCTCCGGCCACCCCGTCGGGTCCGCCCACCTGACGGCGGCGACGGGCGGGCCACGCCACGAGCAGCACCGGTTCCGCCGGGCCGAGGGCACCACCATGCGCGCCCACGTCCTGCTGGTACCGCTGCCGGCGGGAGCGGTACCCGGCCGCAACGACGCGCACCTGCTGCAGGTCCTCGCCGTGTCGGCCACCGACCTCGAACAGCCTGACGAGCTGACCGGGGTGGCCACCCGCCACGCTGCGCTGCGCCACCTCGATGCCGTGCTCGCCGAACGCCGCACCGCCACCGCCCGGGTCACCGTCGGGGTCATCGGCCTCGACCACTTCAGCGCCCTCAACGACGCCTACGGCCACGCCGTCGGCGACGAGGCCCTGCGCCAGGTCGCCCGGGTGCTCTGCGACGCGGTGCGCCCCATCGACGTGGTGGGCCGGCTCGGCGGCGACGAGTTCCTGGTGGTCTTCGACGAGGTCGAACCGGACGAGGGCAACGCACTCGGGGCTTCGGTGGCCGAGGCCCTCGAGGGGCTCAGCGTCGACACCGGCGACGGCACCCGCCACGCCGTGGGCGCCAGCATCGGACTGGCCTGGTCGGCCGGCTCGGTCGACAGCCGCCAGCTGCTGGCCGTCGCCCGCCGGGGCCTGCGCGAGGCCAAGCGGCGTGGCCGGGGCAGGCTCTGGCAGCACCGGGGCGGCTCCACCGACCGGGGCGACGGTCCGCTCGTCACCGCGCGCGATCTCCAGCTGGCGCTCGACCGCAACGAGTTCGTGCTGCTGTATCAGCCCATCGTCACCAGCGCCGGGCACCGCCTGCGCGGCGTGGAGGCCCTGTTGCGCTGGGACCATCCCAGCGGACGGCGCCTGAGCCCCGACCGCTTCCTGCCCCAACTGCTCGAGAGCGGCCAGATCAACGCCGTGGGCCGCTGGGCGGTGGCCGAGGCGATCGGCCAGCTCGCCGACTGGCGCGCCCGCCCAGGCGGGTCGGACCTGGTGGTCAACGTCAACGTCAGCCCGGCCGAGCTCGCCGATCCCCACCTCGCCGGCCTGATCGCAGCGTCACTCGCCGAAGCCGGGATCGAACCGTCTGCGGTGTGCGTCGAGCTGACCGAGCAGGCGCTCGACGGCACGGTGGTCTCCACCAGCGGGTTGCGACGGCTGTCGCAGACCGGGGTTCGACTCGCCCTCGACGACCTCGGAACCGGCGTGTCGACCCTCAGCCACCTCCGTATGCGGCCGCTGCACGGCATCAAGATCGACCGCAGCTTCATCGACGGGCTCGAGGGCACCGACACCGACCGTTCGATCGTGCGGGCGCTGGTCACCATGGCCCACGGGCTGGGCCTCGAGGTCACCGCCGAAGGGGTCGAGACCTCGGCACAGGCCGAGTGGCTGGCCTCGGTGGGCTGCCATCTGCTGCAGGGCTGGCGGTTCAGCCGGGCGGTGGAACCCACCGCCATCACCCACATGATCGAGCTGCAGCCCGCCGGTCCGGCCGTCAGCGCCGGACGCGCCGGCCCTGCCTCGCCGGCCTGACCCCTGCGGCGTTCCCGTCGGACGTGTCCGACCGCGGCGTTGCCGTCGCCGTCGTGGGCTCGGCGTCGCAGGCATTCGCCTCATCGTGCGGCACGGCTCCGGCCGATGGGCCCGGTTGGTCGCGCAGACCGCCGAGCACCGAGTCCGCCAAGGCGATGAGCGCATCGAGCTGGTCGGCACGCCCCGCAACACGCCGGCCCGCCCGGCCCGCACCCGGCCCGGGTGCCTATCCGAATTGCACCTCGGACAATTACTACACATGCATCAACCGTGTTGATTAGTGCATTTGTATGAGATAGGCGCACGCTGCGTTCTCGGCCATCCACCGGAGGCGGTGGAGTTACCGACATCGTGCCGCCACTGCACGACCCGACGTTGCATGGTTGCGGTGCGATCCAAACCGATTTTCCTCACCAGAAAACCATTCCACGAAAGACATCGCGTTAAGCTGTGCGGCGGAGGGGTTTGTGTCTATTCAGTCGTGCCGCTTCGGCGGCCCCGGTCTCGCCCGAGGAACAGCATGCCCCCCACGCCCAAAGCCTCCCGCAACCGCGTCGACAACGGTGACGCCGCCACTGGAGGGTCGGCCGAACAGAGCGTGCGCGACTATCTCAACTTCCTGGCCGACCCCGATGGATCGACCGACCTGAAGAGAATCGCCGAGCTCGAGACGTCCATCGAAGCCGCCACCGATCACATCGAGCGGCTCCGCCTGCTCGCCGCCCTCGAGGAGGCCCGGCGCCCCAACGGCGAGCGGCTCCTGGCCAACTTCGTACGCGACGCCAAGGAGTGGGCCGAGGCCGAGGCCATCCCCGCGTCCGCGTTCAGCCGGCTCGGGGTCGACGATTCGGTGCTGCGCCGCGCCGGGCTGCTCAAGACCGGCCGTGGCCCGACCCGGCGGCGTAGCTCGGAGCGGGCAACCCGCCGGGTTTCCGTCGAGGACATCAAGGCCTGGGCACTCGAGCAGCCCGACACCATCACCATCAAGGATGTGACGTTGGCGCTCGGCGGGAGCCTGGTCACCGCCAACAAGGCACTGCAGGAACTCGTCACCGAGGGATCGCTCACCAACATCGGCCCGGCGGCCGACCACCGGGGGCCGGGACGCGCCCCCGCCCGCTTCGCCGTCGCCAAGAAGCGCAAGGCCAAGGCCTGACCGTCGCCGGATCCCACTCGCCCCGGCCGCCGATAGCGTGGTCGTGATGGCCGAGCAACGGCACGATCCGCCGGAGAACAACTACCTCAACCGCATCCTGACCTCGCTGGTCTACGACGTGGTCGACGAGACACCGCTCGACGAAGCACCGTTGCTCACCGAGCGGTTCGGCCGGCGGGTCCTGCTCAAGCGGGAAGACCTCCAGCCGGTCTTCTCCTTCAAGATCCGCGGGGCCTACAACAAAATGGCCCGGTTGCCGAACGAGGCGCTGCGGCGTGGGGTCGTCGCCTCCTCGGCGGGCAACCACGCCCAAGGGGTGGCGTTGTCGGCCGAACGCCTCGGCTGCCGGGCCGTCATCGTCATGCCCGACACCACCCCGCGCCTCAAGGTCGATGCGGTCGCCCGGCGGGGGGCCGAGGTCGTGCTGCACGGCGAGTCCTACACCGAGGCCTACGCCCACGCGCTCGGGGTCATGGCCGCCGAGGGGCTCACCTTCGTGCACCCCTTCGACGATCCCGAGGTCATCGCCGGCCAGGGTACGGTCGGCCTCGAGATCCTGCGTCAGCATCCCCGGCCGTTGCATGCGGTGTTCGTGCCGATCGGCGGCGGCGGCCTGATCGCCGGGATCGCCAGCTACGTGAAGGCGGTGCGGCCCGGCATCAAGGTCATCGGCGTGCAGACCGACGACAGCGACGCCATGGCCCGCTCGGTGGCCGCGGGACGGTCGGTCACCCTCGACACCGTCGGGCTGTTCTCCGACGGCACGGCGGTCAAGACCGTCGGCGAGGAGACCCTTCGGCTCACCCGGGCGCTCGTCGACGAGATCGTGGTGGTCGACAACGATGCGCTGTGCGCCGCCATCAAGGACGTGTTCGGCGAGACCCGGACCATCCTCGAACCGGCCGGGGCGTTGGCGGTGGCCGGCCTCAAGCAGTACCTCGGCGGAGCGGACCGCGCCACGCAGGACGCCGCGCCGGTGGTCGCCGTGTGCTCCGGGGCCAACATGAACTTCGACCGGTTGCGTTTCGTGGCCGAACGGGCCGAGATCGGCGAGCAGCGCGAGGCGGTGTTCGCCGTCGCCATCCCCGAACGCCGGGGCAGCTTCCGCCACTTCTGCCGGCTCGTCGGCGACCGCAACGTCACCGAGTTCAACTACCGGATCAGTCAGGCCGACCGCGCCTACGTGTTCGTCGGCGTCCAGATCAACCGGCGCGCCGAGGCCACGGAGATGGCCGACCGCTTCCGGGCCGCAGGGTTCGAGACGGTCGACCTCACCGACGACGAGTTGGCCAAGCTGCACCTGCGCCATCTCGTGGGCGGCCATTCACCGCTCGCCGTGGAGGAACGGCTCTACCGCTTCGAGTTCCCCGAGCGCCCGGGGGCGCTGCTGCGGTTCCTGTCCGCGATGCGCCCGGAGTGGAACATCTCGCTGTTCCACTACCGCAACCACGGGGCCGACTTCGGACGCGTACTGGTCGGTATCCAGGTGCCGCGGGGCGACGAGGCCTCGCTCGGCGAGTTCCTCGGGACCGTCGGCTATCCCTATCACGAGGAGACCGGCCACCCCGGCTACCGGATGTTCCTCGCTCCCTGACCCGACCAACGCCGGGACCGCCCCTCCACCTCCTGTCGCACTCGCAACGAATCGACGTCGAATCGCTCCGACATGTCGAATCGACGCCGGGCCCGATCCAACCGGGACGAATCGACGGGGCGCGGTCAGGTGGTCATGGCAGCCGTGCATGCCGTCGGCCGCGCGGTCGAGCGCGCACCTGCCGCCCGGTCGGCGCAGCGTTTCGTCATGTTTGTAGCCAAGTGGTTCGGCCCGTCCGGCGACCAACGACGCGCAACCTCCTGACCAGGTAGTTCGCGCAGGCGCCCCGGGGGGTCACCGCCTCGATCGAACCATTTCCCTACAAACACCTCGGCGCAGCGGACCCGATCGCGCATCGATGGCGCTCCGGCATCGGCCCAGCGGCCGAATCGCCGCCCGACCCTGCCCTGGACCCGTGGCCCCTGACGCCGGGAGCGCACGGCACCGGGGCGCAGGACGGCGAAGCGCTCAGAGGGCCTTGCCCGGGTTGAGCCGGCCCTCGGGGTCGAACGTGTCCCGTACCCGGCGCTGGACGGCGAGCTGCAATGGATCGAGCTCACCCTCGAGGAACGGACGCTTCAGCGTGCCGACCCCGTGCTCACCGGCGATCGTGCCGCCCAGGCCCAACGCCAGCTCGACGATCTCGGCGAACGCGGCGCGGGCCCGGGCAACCTCGTCGGCGTCGTTGCCGTCGAAGACCAACAGCGGGTGCATGTTCCCGTCGCCGGCATGGCCGATGGTCGGCAGCATCACCCGGTTTCGCTCGCCGATCTCGACGATGCCGGCGAGCAACTCGGGCAGGTGCTGGCGGGGCACCGCCACGTCCTCGGGCAGCATGGCCCGGCCCAGCTTCTCGAACGCAGGCCACACCCGGCGACGCACCTCGATGAACTGATCACCCTCGGCCGGGTCCTCCACGTGGTACACGGTCGTGCTGCCGTGCTGCCGGCAGATCTCGGCGATCGCACCGATCGACTCCGCCGAGCCGAGCCCTGCGGTCTGGATCAGCAGCAGGCAGGCGGCGTCGATGTCGAGCTCCATGTTGTAGACCGCCTCGACCTGGCGCAGGCAGGCCTGGTCCACGATCTCCATGAGCACCGGCTCGTAGCCCTGGCGGAAGATGTCCACGATGGCTGCGCCGGCCGGTGCCAGCTCGTCGAAGTACGCCACGGCGGTCGCCGGCGGTGGCGGGGCGGGCACCAGCTTGAGCGTGATCTCGGTGATGATGCCCAGCGTCCCCTCCGACCCGACGAACAGGCCGGTGAGGTCCAGCCCGGTGGTGGACTTGATGGTGCGCCGCCCGGTACGCAGCACCTCCCCCGACGCCAGCACCACCTCGAGGGCCACCACGTAGTCACGGGTGACGCCGTATTTGACGCAGCACAGCCCGCCGGCATTGGTCGCCACATTGCCGCCAATGCTGGACATCTCGAAGCTGGCCGGGTCGGGCGGGTAGAACAGGCCGTGCGCGGCGACCGCCTTTTTCAGCTCGCTGTTGATGATGCCCGGCTGGACCCGCACCGTGCGGTTCGTGGTGTCGATCTCGAGGATCTGGTCCATCCGGTGCAGCGACAGCATCATGCAGCCGTCGACCGCGTTGGCAGCACCGGTCAGCCCGGTGCCCGCCCCCCGGGTGACGATCGGCGCACCGGCGGCCTTGGCCGCCTCGACCGCCGCCACCACCTCGGCGGTGTCGCGGGGCACCACGAGCACGGCTGCGGTGCCGCCCTGCTCGAAGACCGCCCGGTCCTGGGCGTAGGCGGCCAGCACGTCGGGGTCGGTCTGGATGCAATCGGCCGGCAGCCGGGCCGCGAGTTCGTCGAGCAGGCGCATGGCCCCCATCCTGGCAGGCAGTCGCCCCGCGCCACGACCGCGCCACCACCGCGGTGCCGGACGGCGCCGCTGCCGATAGCGTCGCCGTCCATGAAGATCGACGCCCGCCTGCGCAACGGCATGACCCACGCCGCCCGCGATGCCGCCGAGGCCGAGGAGATCGGGTTCGACGGCGCCTGGAGCAGCGAGAACGAATCCGACGCCTTCCTCCCCCTCGGTCTCGCTGCGGCGAACACCTCCCGGCTCGAGCTCGGGCCATCGGTGGCGATCGCGTTCTCCCGGACACCCATGACGGTCGCCTACCTCGCCCACGACCTGCAGCGCTTCAGCGAGGGCCGCTTCATCCTGGGACTGGGCAGCCAGGTACGGCCCCACATCGAGAAGCGTTTCGGCATGCCGTGGTCGAAGCCGGCGGCGCGGATGCGCAGCTTCGTGCAGGCGCTCGACGCCATCTGGAGCTCATGGGAGACCGGCGAGCCGCTGCGCTACGAGAGCGAGTTCTACCGCCACACCCTCATGACCCCTCACTTCACGCCGCCCGCCCATGCCTTCGGGCGGCCGAAGGTGTACCTGGCCGCGGTCGGCCCGCTGATGACCGAGGTCGCCGGCGAGGTGGCCGACGGGCTGCTGGCCCACCCGTTCCTCACCGAGCGCTACCTGCGCGAGGTGATCGTGCCCCGGGTCGAGGCCGGCCGGGCGAAGTCGGGCCTGTCGCTGGACGGGTTCGAGATCGGCCTGTCGGCGTTCGTGGCCGTCGACGACGCCGACGTCGAGGCCGTGCGCCGGCAGATCTCGTTCTACGGTTCGACCCCGGCATACCGACCGGTACTGGACCTGCACGGCTGGGGCGGACTGCAGACCGAGCTCAACACGTTGTCCAAGCAGGGTCGCTGGGACGACATGGTGCGCCTGGTCGACGACGAGGTGCTCCACGCCATGTGCTCGGTGGGCACGCCGGCGGAAGTCGCCGCCGACCTGCGCCGGCGGTACGGCGGGTTGGCCCAGCGGGTGCGCTTCAACCGTCCGGGCGACGTCCCCCCGCCCGCCCGCTTCGCCCCGCTGGTCGACGCCATGCGGGCCTGACCGCTCCGAGCGGGCAGGGGCCGGGCCCGAACGCTCCGAGCGGGCAGGGGCCGGGCCCGGGCGGCCGGGCGGTTCCTGACCAGCCGGCGCAGGCCCGGCCCGCTCCGGCTCAGGCCAGCGGTCCGAAGTGGTCGATGAGGGGCTGCAGCTCGTCGAGCTTGCGTCGCTCGTCGGTGGCCGGATACGGCCGGACCAGCAGCGCGGCCCACTCGAAACCGAGATCGGCCAGCCGCTCCAGCTCGGCGATCTCGGGGAAGGGGGCGTAGACCCCCAGCGTGATCGACGCCGGATCGCGACCGACCCCGTCACACGCCCGGTGCAGCTGGTCGACCGCTTCCTGGTTGGCGTCACGGTAGATGGGCATCCAACCGTCGCCGTACTCCACGACATGGTCGAGCAGGCCGTGCACTGCAGCGCCACCCATCCACACCGGCGGGTGCGGGTCCTGCACCGGCTTGGGCCAGGCCCACGACGACTCGAAGGACACGTACTCGCCGTGGAAGGACGCCTCCTCCTCGGTCCACAGCGCCTTCATGGCCAGCACGTGCTCGCGGCCCTTGGCCCGGCGGGTGCGGAACTCGAGCCCGTGGTGGGCCATCTCCTCGCGGTTCCAGCCGAACCCGATGCCGAAACGCACCCGGCCGTTCGACAGGTGGTCGACGGTGGCGACCTCCTTGGCGGTCCAGAACGGGTCGCGCTGGGCCACCAGGCACACCCCCGTACCGAGCAGTATCCGCTCGGTCACCGCGGCGGCCGCCGACAGCGCGCAGAAGATGTCGACGTTGCGCTTGTACTCCTCGAGCAGGGGACGGTCGGTCTTCATCCCACCTGGAGGGGTACGACGCGAGGTCGGGATGTGGCTGTGGTCGGGCAGCCAGAGCGAGTGCCAGCCGCGCTCCTCGACCTCACGGGCGAGGGGCACGACGCCGAGCGACTGGTCGGTGGGGAAGGCGAAGATGCCGAGTTTCATACCGCGCACGGTAGGCGACCGGAGCAGCCGCCGCCGCTCGACCGACACCCGGTCAGCTGCTGCCGAACAACGAGTCGAGACGCCGGGTTCCGACGTTGTCGGTGAGGATGCGGTGCGTCGCCGGCACGTTGCCGGCGTGGACCATCGCCCGCAGGTACCGGTGCATCAGCACCGCAACCTTCAACGCGGCGAACCGGCGGTACCAGCCCAGGTCCCCGAGGTGTCGGCCCGACACCGCCTGGTAGTGCTCGGCGGCCGCCTCGTCGTCGAGGAACCCGGGCAGCGGGGCCAGGCCGGCGCCCTGGGCGCGCATCCAGTTCATCTCCATCATCCAGGCCACGTCGAACTCCGGTGGGCCGTGGGTCGCCAGCTCCCAGTCGAGCAGGGCCACGACGGCGAAGCCGTCCGGCTCGCACAGCACGTTCGCCGGCCGGGCGTCGCCCCACAGCAACGTGGCCGGGGACGGGTCCACCGGCGGTGCGGTCGCGGCCACCTCGGCGAAGGCCCGCTGCACGATCGGCGCAGCGACCGGCCCCTGGTCGTAGTCCCACACCCGTCGCAACGATTCGATCGCCGCCGGCGCCGAGCTCGGCCCCGGTCCGGCGAGCCGCTGCAGGCCGATCGCCGCCACGTCGAGGGCGTGGATCGCGGCCAGATGCGCCAGCAGGTCCTCGTGGAAGCGTCGCTGCTGTGCCGCCGTGGCGTCGTGCAGCCACCCCGCCTCCACGAAGCTGGGCCGGTCGTCGGACGGGGCGCGGCCCTCCACGAAGCCCATCACGAACGCCGGCCGGCCCAACTCGACGCCGTCGAGGTCGACACCGAGCAGCGGCGGGACCGGCACCCCCGGCGCGCGCTCCAGGGCCCGCAGCACCGACGCCTGACGACCGAGGTCGTAGTCGGGGAACATGCTGCGGCGCTCCGGTTGCAGCCGCACCACGGCGAGCGGCTGCGCCGCGCCGGCGACCTGCACGATCCAGGTGTCGTTCGACCAGCCGCCACCGGTCGGCACCCGCAACTGCAGCGCACCGGCGTCGAGACGCGCCCCGGTGAGACGGCCGAGCCACGCGGCCAGGCGCGCCACGGTGTCGGGCCCGGCAACGGTGCTCACGAGTCGAGCTTGGGAGCCAGCCAGTGGCCGCCGGTCTCCCGGCTGTTCCAGATCTCCACGATCCGGCCCTCACGCACCCGGAACACCTCGATGCCGCAGTACACGTAGGACTTGCCGTTGGTCTGGGTCGAGTCCCCGTTCCAGCACACGGTGACGAACTCGTCGTTGGCGGCCAGCATCGAGGTCTCGAAGCGCAGCACCGGGCAGAGGTCCAGGGTGGCCTGCAGCCGGGCGATGGTCTCGTCCATGGTCAGCGACTTCACCTCGCCGGCGTGGTGGCGCCAGGTCGGGTCGCTGATCAGCTCGGTGACCAGGTCGAGGCGGCGTTCGTTGTAGAGAACATCGAGATAGCGGCGCACCACGGCCTCGGCGGTGGGGTACGACATGGGTGGTTCCTCCAGGGCTCAGCGGGCGCAGTGTAGGGCGGGCGGCGCGCCGTTCGGTCGGCCGCGGGACCACGTCGGGGGCAGGCGTTCTGCCCGGCGACGGCCGACCCACGTACGCTGTCGGTACTCGGCCCACCCGATGGGACGCCGAGGCCGGTCCTGCACTCCGACGAAAGGCGACGACTCCACCATGAAGGTTGCCCTGACCCTTCGTGACCACCTGCAACGGGCGGTCACCGTCTACCCCGATCGCGTGGCGCTCATCGACGAGCCCGACCAGCCGGCCGAGTCCTGGGGCTCGCTGACCTGGCGTGAGGTGGACCGCCGGGCCCGGGCCCAGGCGGCCGGGCTCGACGCCCTCGGCGTGCCCACCGGCGGCCGGGTGGCGATGGTGTCGCACAACTCGGCCCGCCTGTTCACCTCGTTCTTCGGGGTGTCGAACTGGGGTCGCATCTTCGTGCCGATCAACTTCCGGCTCTCCGCCGAGGAAGTGGCCTACATCGTGGGTCACTGCGGTGCCGACATCCTGCTGATCGACCCCGAGCTCGAGGAGCAGCTGGCCTCGGTCGATCACCCCCGCAAGTACGTCATGGGGGCGGCCTCCGACGCCGAGCTGTACCTCTACGACCGCGAGCCGGCACCGTGGGAGCCCGACGAGGACGCCACCGCCACCATCAACTACACCTCCGGCACCACCGCCCGGCCCAAGGGAGTGGAGCAGACCCACCGCAGCCTGTGGATCAACGCCGCCACCTTCGGCTGGCACTCCGGGGTGTCCGACCGCGACGTGTACCTGCACACCCTGCCGATGTTCCACTGCAACGGCTGGGGCCAGCCGTTCTCGGCCACCGCGATGGGCGTCACGAACGTGGTGCTGCGCAAGGTCGACGGGGCGGAGATCCTCCGGCGGGTCCAACAGCACGGCGTCACCTACCTCTGCGGCGCCCCTGCCGTGGTGGCCATGGTGCTCGAGGCCGCCGCCACCTGGGACGGGCCGATCCCCGGCCGCGACCGGGTCCGGATGATCGTGGCCGGCGCTCCCCCGCCCACCCGGACCATCGAGCGGATGGAGACCGAGCTCGGTTGGGAGTTCATCCAGATCTACGGTCTGACCGAGACCGCCCCGCTGCTGACCATCAACCGCAGCCGCAGCGAGTGGGACGACCTGACCCCCAACGAGCGGGCCCAGCAGCTGAGCCGGGCCGGCGCCCCGGCGCTCGGCGTGACCATGGCGGTCACCGACCAGGGCGAGCTCATCGCCCGGTCCAACGTGGTGCTCAAGTCGTACTGGGACCAGCCCGAGGCCACCGCCGACGCCATCCGGGCCCAGGACAGCGGCCTGGAGTTCTTCCACACCGGCGACGGCGGCATCATCGACGAGTTCGGGTACATCACGATCTCGGACCGCAAGAAGGACGTGATCATCTCCGGCGGCGAGAACGTCTCGTCGATCGAGGTCGAGGACGCCCTGTTCTCCCATCCTGCGGTCGCCGAGGTCTGCGTCATCGGCGTGCCCCACGAGAAGTGGGGCGAGACGGTCAAGGCCCTCGTGGTGCTGGCCGAGGGCCACGCCGCCACCGAGCAGGAGCTGATCGACCACTGCCGCTCGAAGCTGGCCCACTACAAGTGCCCGACCTCGGTCGAGCTCCGCGACGTGCTGGCCCGCACCGCCACCGGCAAGCTGCAGAAGTTCCTGCTGCGGGCGCCCTACTGGGAAGGCTTCACCAAGCTCGTCAACTGAGCTGGTCCACCGACGCAGTCGGCCCACGGGCGGCCGGAACACCTGAGCACGGCCGGGCGGGACCTCCGCCCGGCCGTTGCCGTTGTCGTCACGCTGTCGTCGCCGTTGTCGTCGCGGTCCTGAGCGATGCCGGTGTCGTCCCGGCCGATGCCGACCCGGGCCGGGCGCTCAACGGCCGGTCGGGTCGGTACCGGCCCCGCGGCCCACCGCCAGGAGGTGGTCGACCAGCTCGTCGGCGCGGCGACGGTCGGCCAGCAGATGGCTGGTGACCCGGTTGCGCGCCGCAGAGGTGAGATAGAAGCGCTCGTAGAGGGCGTTGCGACCCCCGAGGTTCGAGCCCAGGAAGTCCCACGCCAGGCGGAACAGCGCCGCCCGCTCCTCGGCGTCGACCCCGTCGGCGCCGTGGAGGAACTCCTCGAGCAGCGGGCGCATGGCCTCGTCATCGAGCAGCGCCCGGCTCGGGGTGGTCAGCAGGTTGTGGCTGCCGATGAGGGTCAGGATCTCGTTGACCCGCGGGAACCACACCGCCAGCAGCGACCGCATGGGGGTCAGCGCCCGGCCGCCGGGGAACCAGGTCCCGTCGACGCCGATGTCGTAGCCCTCGGCCACCGAGCAGCGGATGGCGCTACGGGTCACCTCGACGTAGGACAGCAGCTCGCCCAGCATCTCGTTGGTGGCCGGGCTGCGGTCGCCCAGCGTGTCGGCCATCCGGGAGCCCAGGCCGTAGGCGAACTCGAGCTTGTTGAGCGCCCGGATCGTGGTCTGGGTCGACATGTTGTCGAGCAGGCCGGTGCGGCCCACCGAGTTGTAGATCGCCACCGAGCCCGGCCGGCCGTCGAGGAACATCCGGTCGCGGGGAATCTCGACGTCGTCGAGGATCACGAAGGCATCCTGCTCGTCGAAGCGGCTCGACAACGGCCGGTCGAAGGGATCGGCATCGATCGACGCACTGTCCCGGCAGAGGAACTTCAGGCCGGGAATGTCCACCGGGATGGAGAAGGACAGGGCGTAGTCCTCGGCACCCCGGGGCAACGGGATGGCCGGGTAGACCACGATCTCGTCGGCGAAGGGGGCCAGCGTGGCCAGGATCCGGGCGCCGCGCACCACGACGGCGTCGGCGGTCTCGCCCACCTTGTGCAGGGTGACGGTGTTGCCGATGATGGCACTGTCGGTGCGCTTGTCGTTGTTCGGCTGGATGATGGTGTGGGTCAGCGAGAGATCCTCACGTCGCAATCGCTTCTGGAACGCCACGAGGTTCTCGGCCCCGTCGGGGTTCGTCCCGTCGGCCCCGGCCCAGTCCCGCCAGCGGGCGGCGAAGCTGGCCAGCTTCATGTTCATGTAGTCCGGGGTACGGCCCATCAGCCCCACCGTGTACTCCGAGATGCGGCTGAGGCCGTCGACCCGGCGTTGCAGGTCGTCGCGGGACTTGCAGATCTGGTGGCTGATGTTGATCGGCTCGCCGGTCTCGGGGTCGGGGACCAGGCAGTCCTCGGCGTAGGTGTGCTGCCGGTCGAACACCGCGGCGAGGGTCCGGGCGGCGCCGGCCAGCTTCGGATGCGACGGCACGTCGGCAACCCGTTCGCCGTCGACCCAGACCTCCCGGTCGGTGGCGCTGAGGCCGGCCAGGAACTGTGCTCCGGTGCGTGCTGCCATCGTCGATCAGCCCCTCGTCCCCCGGCGCGCCTGGAGTGCGGACGCCGCTTGGGCGAAACTACCGGCCGACCGATCCGGTCCTCCACCCGGCGGACGCAGCGACCGAGGAGCACCCCATGGACCAGACCACCGGACACCAGCCACCCAGCGAATACCGGCCAGTATGGATCGACCTCGACGGCGCGGCGAACGCCCGTGACGTGGCCGGCCTGCCGGCGGCGCGGGGCCGCACCCGCCCCAACGTGCTGTTGCGCGCCGACGCCCTCGACGCCCTGTCCGCCCGCGACGTGGCCGAGCTGACCGACCGCCGGGGCCTGCGTCACGTGGTCGACCTGCGCTCCGACGGCGAGCGGGCCGAACGCGGCCGGGGACTGCTCGGCGAACGGGATGCGGTGCGCTACACCGAGCTGCAGATCATCGACGAGGGCCAGCTGCTGCAGCGCCGAGCGGAGCGGGAGCAGATGCTGGCCGACGGCGTGCCGATCGCCCACATCATGGCCGACGGCTACGTGCAGCTCCTCGACTGGGGCGCTGCCTCGTTCGTGACCGCGTTCCGGGCGGTGACGGCCCATGAAGGGGTCCCGGCGCTGGTCCACTGCTCGGCAGGCAAGGACCGTACCGGCGTGCTGGTGGCCCTGCTGCTCGGCGCCGGTGGGGTCGGCACCGAGGCCATCGTGGCCGACTACGCCGCCACCGGCGAACGAATGGCGGCGGTCATCGCCCGGCTCGAGACGGCGTCGATCTTCGCCGGTATGGCCGCCGCACTACCGGCGTTCACCTTCGACGCCCACCCCGAGACGATGCGGCGCTTCCTCGCCCACCTCGAGCAGACCTGGGGCGGGCCGGCCGGATGGCTGACCGCGCAAGGAGTGGCCGGCGACGAGATCGAGCGCTGGGGGCACACCCTCATCGACCAGGGTTGAGCACACCGTCCACCCGGGCCGACGAGCCCGGGCTGCGGTCAGACCACCCCGGCGCTGCGCAGCCGGGCCACGTCGTCGGCGCCGAGGCCGAGCTCGCCGAGGATCGCCTCGGTCTGCTCCCCCAGCGCCGGCGCGGCCCGACGGACCCCACGGTTGGCCGGGTCGTCGCCCAGGGTCAGCGGCTGGCCTATCACGGCGGCGTCGGGCCGCTCGGGATGGGCGACGGGCTGGGCCAGGCCGAGCGCCTGCACCTGCGGGTGGGCCCACATCTGGCCGAGGTCGAGCACCGGCCCGGCGGGCACGCCGACGGCCAGGAACGCGTCGATCCACGTTGCGGCCGGCTGGGTCCTGGTGACCTCGGCGATCATCTCGTTGACCTCCTCCCGGCGGCGGGCCCGGGCGCCGGGGCGGGCGTAGCGCTCGTCGTCGGCCCAGTCGGGCCGGCCCAGCACCTCGCACACCCGGCGGAAATGGGCGTTGGTGCCCGGTGCCAGGTTGAACACCCCGTCCGATGCCGGGAACGTACCCATTGGTACGGCGGTGGGATGGTGGTTGCCCTGCTGGGCCGGGACGTCGCCCTCGATGAGTACCCGGGCGGCCTGGAAGTCCATCATCGCCACCAGGGCCTCGAGCAGCGAGGTCCGCACCCACGCCCCCTCCCCGGTGCGGTCCCGTCGGATGATCGCCGCCAGGATGCCGAAGGCCAGGTAGACCCCGGAGGAGCTGTCGGCCACGGCATGGCCGGAACGGACCGGACCCTGGCCCGGCAGACCGGTCACCGACATCAGGCCCGACATGCCCTGCGCCACCTGGTCGTAGCCCGGACGGCGGGCCCACGGACCGTCCTGGCCGAACCCGGAGATGCTGCCGTACACCAGGCGGGGGTTCACCGCCCGCAACGCCGGCCAGTCCAGCCCCAACCGTTCGGTCACCCCCGGGGCGAAGTTCTCGACCAGCACGTCGGCCCGTTCGACCAGACGCAGGAACAGCGCCTTGCCCTCGGCATGCTTGAGGTCGAGGGTCAGCGACTCGTTGTTGCGCCGCAGGTTCTGGAAGTCCGACCCCAGCCGCGCCCCCAGGGCCGTGCCCCCGGCGCGGTCCCCGACCTCGGGCGGACGCTCCACGGTGATGACCCGCGCCCCCCAGTCGGCCAACTGGCGCACCGCGGTGGGTCCGGAGCGGAAGTTGGTGAGATCGAGCACGAGGAGATGGTCCAGGGCGAGCACCCGGGCATTCCAGCACACCCCGGCCGGACCCCGCCGCCGGCGAGACCCGGGGCGAAGCCCGTCGCCGGCTTCGATTCCGGTACGTTGTCGCCTCCATGGACCTGGGTTTGCGCGGCAAGACGGCACTGGTGACGGCCTCCTATCGGGGCACCGGACGGGGCATCGCCCGCGTCCTGGCCGCCGAAGGAGCGTCCGTGCTGGTCCACGGCTTCGATGCGGCCCCCGCCGAGGCGGTCGCCGCCGAGCTGCGCGCCGCCGGTGGGGATGCCCGGGCGGTCGCCGGTGACCTGCTCAGCGATGCCGGGGTGGCGGCGATGATGGCCGAGTGCGGCCCGGTGGACATCCTGGTCGCCAACTACGGCACCGCCGAGGGCGGGTCGTGGTTCGGTGAGGCCACCGACGAGGCGGCCTGGTTCGACAGCTACAACAAGAACGTGCTGAGCGCGGTCCGGGTGGTGCGCGCCGCCGCCGGGCCGATGAAGGCCGCCGGGTGGGGCCGCATCGTACTGGTCGGTACGGTCGGCTCGGTACGGCCCGGCACCCGCCAGCCGCAGTACTACGTGGCCAAGGGCGCGCTGCCGGCCATGACCACCTCGCTGGCCAAGGAGCTCGGCGGCTCCGGCATCACCGTGAACCTGGTCAGCCCCGGCATCATCGGCACCGACGAGGTCCGCGAACGCTTCACCGAGCGTGCCGCCCGCATGGGCCGTCCCACCGACTGGCCGTCGGTCCAGCAGCTCATCTTCGAGGAGTTCATGGACCTGCCGACCAAGCGGGTGCCCGACCCCGAGGACGTGGGCCGCGTCGTGGCCTTCCTGGCCGGCGACACCGGTGCCTGCATCACCGGCGCGAACTACCACGTCGACGGCGGTGCCGCCGACGCCGTCACCCCCTGAAGGAGCAGCACATGACCGGCGATCAGGTCGTCAAACGCATCACCGAGGTCGGGGTCGCCGTGCGCGATCTCGAGGCCGCCACCGCCCTGCTCGTCGACCTGCTCGGCGGGGAGGCCGGACCGGTTGTCGAGGTCGAGCTGTACACCATGCGCTTCCGTATGGTCCGGGTGGGCAAAGTGGATTTCGAGTTGATGGAGCCGACCGCCCCGAGCGGCGTCATCCACGACTTCCTGACCCGCCGGGGCGAGGGCCTGCATCACATCGCCTTCGCCGTGGACGACCTCGCCGACACCATGGCCAACCTGGCCGCCAAGCAGGTGGCCTGGGTCGACCCCGAGCCGATGGCCAACGTCATGCCGGTCACCGACTACGCCGGTCGCACCTTCACCGACGGCGAGATCCGTTTCGCCTTCACCCAGCCGAAATCGATCCTGGGCATCCTCTTCGAGTTCATCCAGTACCCCGAGGGCTTCCAGACCCCCTGAGCCCGGCACCGGCTGCGCCCGGCACACTGCCACCTAGCAGCGATAGGCTGCCGGGCGGTGACACGGATCGGCGCGGCGGGCTCGTTCCCGTCGGGCGACGAAAGGGAACAGGCGATGACTCTGCGGGGCGGTACCGGGCGATTCTCGAGGCGGGTGGTGGCGCTGGCGTGCGCCGTGGGCGTGGGGCTGGCGGTGGCCGCGCCCCCGAGCGGGGCCTACGTGCAGACCTCGAGCTCGGGCACGACCGCCATCTACGTCCCGGCCGATGACAACGGCGCACCCGGGGTGACCTGCCAGATGCAGGCCAAGGCGGGGGTCGACAACGACAACCTGGCCTCCATCAAGATCAAGGGCTTCTACGCCCACGCCAACGCCGGTGCGCAGAACCGCAAGGTCGGCTACCGCTACCTCGTGCAGAAGAAGGCGTCCGGGGCGTCGACCTACTCGACGATGTTCAGCTCCATGATCATCAAGCAGTCGGCGACGGGGACCGTCCCGACCCTGTTCGCCGACCGCACCTACACCTTCCCCACACCGCCGCCCAACGACGGCTCCCGGTACCGGATCGTGATCAAGATGTTCTGGTACAAGGCCGACGGCGTGACCGTCAACGGCAAGGCCACCGGCACGATCGAGGTCTACAACCACGTGATGAGCGGTGCATCCAGCTACAAGATCGGCTCGGAGGGCAACGGCGGCTACTGCAAGGCCAACTTCCACTTCTGACCCGCCATGCCGGGCTCGACCGCCAGCGTCGGGTCCGGCAGGGTCGGGTCGGGCAGGGTCGGGTCCGGCAGGGTCGGGTCCGGTCAGCCCCGGCCGATGAACGGCATCTTGGTGGCCATGATGGTCATGAACGCGATGTTGGCCTCGAGAGGCAACGCCGCCATGTGCAGCACCGCATCGGCGACCGCCTGCACGTCCATGACCGGCTCGGCCATGATCCGACCGTCCGGCTGGGGTACGCCCTGCACCATGCGCTCGGTCATCGGGGTGTGGGCGTTGCCGATGTCGATCTGGCCGCAGGCGATGTCGTAGCGACGGCCGTCGAGGGAGGTCGACCGGGTCAGCCCGGTGATGGCGTGCGTGGTGGCGGTGTAGGGCGCCGAGTTGGGCCGCGGTACATGGGCGGAGATCGACCCGTTGTTGATGATTCGGCCACCCCGGGGGTCCTGGTCCTTCATGATGCGGAAGGCCGCCTGGGTGCAGAAGAACGGGCCGTTGAGGTTGGCCCCGACCACGGTGAGCCACTGCTCGGGCCGCAGGTCCTCCAACGGGACCGGCGGCGCACCGCTGCCGGCGTTGTTGA
>CAIXPF010000098.1 GCA_903921205.1 uncultured Acidimicrobiia bacterium
AGATCGCGGTGTGGTCGATACGGGCCACCGGGACGTCGTCGGCGGTCACGAGCAGGTCGAGATCCACGAACAGGTGCCCCTTCTTCTCGTAGCTCGCCGCCACGGTGCCGCGCGTCTGCACCAGCGTCCCGTCGTGGATCAGGCCCAGGTTGGTCACCGTGGACCCGACGTGGATCCACGGTCCGAGCACCACGTTGTCGGCCAGGATCCAGTTGGCGGTCCGCAACACCCATCCCGGGTGGGCGATGCCGAGCTCGCTGTAGATCGGCAGGGTCTCGCGTGCATCGGCCAGGTAGGCCTGGTGGCGGTCGGCGTGGAAGCGCGCCTGCCAGGTACCGAGCACCGTGCCCGTGGCCAGCACCTCGGGGCCCGCCGGAGGTCGCTCCTCCTTCGGGGGGACCGGGGCGAGCGGGTAGTCGGCCGGCGATACCACCGGCGCGGCGCCCACCGGCGGCAGGGTGGCGCTGCCCCGGGCCACCGCGATCCCGCCAGGGTTGGTGAGCGACAGCGACGAGCCGTCCCAGTTCACCGTGACCAGTTCGCCGTCGTAGGTGGGTAGGGCGAAACGGGCCGACATGGTGCCCCGCTCGAGCCAGTCACGTCCCCACTGCTGGACCGGCCCCCAGGTGAGGTAGGCGTACACGTCGACTCCGGGAACGAGTCCACCGGTGAAGCCGAAGCGCTGGGCGACATCGTCGTCGTGGATCTTGTTGTCGGAATCCAGGGCCGTGTTGAACGCCACGAGCTGATGGGTCGCCATGGAGGCGAAAGCTAGCCGCGCACGCGGCGATTCGACGTCGAATCGCCACGACGAAGCACCATTCGATCGCGGTCGACCTGCAGAGGGTTCGGCATCGGTAGGGTGCCGTTCGTGGCCGCACCGTCGAACAATCCCTACCACTCGCACACCTTCGCCGAGCTCCACGAGCTGCCCACCGTGTACCGAGACGACGCCCTCGCCGGCCGGGTGGTGCTGGTCACCGGGGCCGCCGGCGGCATCGGCAGCGCCATCTCGGTGCTGTGCGCCCGGCTCGGCGCCTCGCTGGTGCTGTGCGGCCGCACCGCGGCGTCTCTCGACGAGCTCGCCGGGAAGCTGCGCAGCCGCGGGACCGAGGTCATCACCCGCACCGCCACCGTGCGCGACCCCGAGCAGGTGGCCGCCGTCGTCGACGCCGCATGGGAGCACTTCGGACACCTCGACGTCGTGGTCAACAACGCCGGCGGCCAGTTCTCGGCACCGGCGCTCGACATCAGCCCGAAGGGCTGGCACGCCGTGGTGGAGACCAACCTGTACGGCTCATGGTTCATGATGCAGGCCGCCGCCCGCCGCTGGGCCGAAGCCGGTGAGCCCGGGGCCACCGAGGACCGTTGCGTGGTCAACATCTCCACCATCATCGGCAACGGCGGTGCCGGCATCGCCCACACCGCCGCGGCCCGGGCGGGCCAGATCAACCTGACCCGCTACCTCGCCGTGGAGTGGGCCCCGCTGCACATCCGGGCCAACGCCATCGCGGTCGGGGTGGTGGCCTCCGAAGGACTCGCCACCTATCCGGAAGCGGCCCGGGCCAGCTTCGGACACAACCCGATGCGTCGGCTCGGTGACGTGTGGGACGTCGCCCAGGGCGTCGTCTACCTCGCTGCTCCGTCAGCTGCGTTCATCACCGGCACCACGCTCGAGATCACCGGCGGTGAACACGTCTGGGGCGAGTACTGGCCGCTCGGCCGGCCCGACTACTTCGAGGGTGCGCCCTACCCCTGAACATCGTGGGGCCCGCTCAGCCGACGATCACGCTGGCCACGGCCGAACACGACGCCAGCACCAACAGGCCCAGCACCGCCGCCCGGAACCGCCGGACCGTGAGGTGCGGGCCGGCCATTCGCCCGACCACATTGCCCACCACCAGGGCGAACGGCCCCACTGCGGCATACAGCAGAACGGTGCTGTTGTACCGCCCGGCCGAGGCGAACAGCGCGTCGCCGACCAACGCCGACGCAGCGAACACTGCGGAGATCGTGCCCCGGAAGACGTCCGGGTCGAGGTTGCGGGCGTGCAGGCTGAGCACCAGCGGCGGGCCGTTCGTGCTCACCGAGGTGTTCAACACACCGCTGACGAACCCGGCTGCGAGGTCGACGACGCGGCCGGTGCCCTCCAGCTTCCAACCCGAGGCCAGGACACCGACGAACACCAACACGGTGGCCGCAATGGCCAGCTTCAGCGTCCGTTCGTCGACCACCACGAGCACGTACAGCCCCAGCGGCATGCCCACCACCGCCCCGGCCAGCAATGGCCGGACCAGACCCCAACGCACCTGGTGCCGGTACCGGGCGAGCAGCAACATCGAGCCCAGCGTGCCGACCAGGCTGGACACCGCCACCGCATCCTTCGCACCGACCGCCAGGGACAGCAGGGGCATGGCCAGCAGGGCGAACCCGAAGCCGGTCACCGCCTGGGCCGAGGACGCCACCACCAGCGCAACCGCCACACCGGCGAGGGCTGCGACGTCCATGCCGTCATCGTGGCACAGCCGGGCCGGCCGACCGTTCACCCCCCACGCGCCACGGGCAGGCGATCACGCTCACCAACCCCGGATCCGCCGGGTTTGCCACAATGGGTGGGTGACTACCGATATGGGCCCCATCTGCCAGGACCTCGCCGACGAGCACGCTGCGCTCGACGCCATCGTCGCCGACCTCACCGAAGCGGGCTGGGCCACCCCCACCCCGGCGGCCGGCTGGGACGTCCGTGACACCATCGTGCACATCGTGCAGGCCGACGAGGCGGGCTACCTCGCCGTGGCCGATCCCGAAGGCTTCGAGCGGGCAAAGCTCGCAGTGAGCACCGGCGGCCTCGACGCCTTCGGCTCGGGCCGGGGCCGCAGCGGGGCCGAGACGCTGGCCTGGTGGCGCGACACCCGGGGCCGCATGCTGGCCGCCTTCGCCCCCCTCGGGGCCAAGGACCGCATCCCGTGGTTCGGACCGTCGATGAGCGCCCTGTCCTTCGCCACCGCCCGGCTGATGGAGACCTGGTCGCACGGCCAGGACATCGCCACCGCCCTCGGTGTCACCATCGCACCCACCGACCGGCTGCGCCACGTCGCCCACATCGGGATCACCACCCGTGGCTGGTCCTACGTCAACCGCGGGCAGGCCGTACCCGAGGCGCCGGTCCGGGTCGAGCTGCTCGCTCCGTCCGGCACCACGTGGAGCTGGGGCCCTGAGGATGCCGAGGACCGCGTCACCGGCACGGCACTGGACTTCTGCCTGGTGGTCACCCAGCGGCTGCCGGTCGGCTCCACCGCTCTGCAGACCAGCGGCGACGCAGCCACCGAGTGGATGCAGCTCGCCCAGGCCTTCGCCGGTCCGGCCACCATCACCGACACCACCCGCTCCTGACGGGCGGCGCGGCGGGGGCGCTCAGCCGTTGTAGGCGTAGTTCGCCGAGGGGTTCCACAGCAGGAACCCGCGCGCGCCGGCGTCGGTCGCCGCCCGGACCTGGGCGGCGACCTCGGGCGCGCCGTAGCGGATGCCGTCGAGGCTGAAGTCCTGCAACCACGGCACCAGCACGGCCGGAGCCGACCCCATGACCCGTTTGAAGTCCTTCAGGGAGCAGGCCACGATGGCGTAGGGCTCGCGTCTGGGGCTGGTGACCCCGCACTCGCCGTCGACGTAGTGCGACGGGTAGATCATCGGGGCCACGTAGTCCACGACGGTGGCGATGCGGTCGATCGGCTGGCCGATGTTCTCCGGGCGGGTGGCGGCGATGCCGAACACCGAGGCCCCCTGGTAGACGCCCAGCGGCCGCAGCAGCGCCTGGCCCTGGCCCAGGAACTCCACCATCATGTCGCCCGTCGTCCGGCCGGTGCCGGTCATGGAGGGCACGACCATCTCGGCAGGGTCGCCTTCTGGCCGGCGCACGTAGTCCCAGAGGATCTCGTCGAAACCGGCCCGGGCGGCCTCCTCGGCGAGGGCCAGGTTGTAGTCGCGAACCGCCTGGTTGGCGTAGTTGGCGAAACCGCCGTAGGCCGCGTACTTGCCGCCCTTGGGGTCCTGCAACACCCAGTCACGGTGCCCGTTGGCCCAGGCCCAGTCGGCCAGCACGGGGTCGCGGAACGCCACGATGCGGCCGATCACCCGCACCCCCTTGGCGTGCAACTCGGCCAGCGCGTCCGCGACGTCGTAGCTGGGCTGGACCGCACCGATCTGACGGGCCAGCGGCACCTGGGAGTCGTAGCCGACGATCCCCGCCTCGTCCTTGATGTCGAGCTGCACGGCGTCGACGAGCCCACGGTCGACCAGCTTCATGAACGGCAGCCGGACCTCGTTCGACGCCCACCCGACTGCGGTGATGTGCGCCGCGCGGGTGGAGTTCGGGTACGCCACCGGCACGGCGAAGGCCACGGCGGTCTCGTTCCCGGCGGCGTCCGCGGCCACCAGGGTCACCTGGCCGGCCGGCGGATGGGCGAAGG
The DNA here is from genome assembly GCA_903921205.1 of uncultured Acidimicrobiia bacterium. Classification (GTDB taxonomy): domain Bacteria; phylum Actinomycetota; class Acidimicrobiia; order Acidimicrobiales; family CAIXPF01; genus CAIXPF01. Next base: position 4,467 of record CAIXPF010000098.1, read on the forward strand.
TCATCGTGAAGGTGCCACCGTCGGCCGCGCCGAGGGTCACCGGCGTGTTCCACGGGTCGTCGACCCGCAGTGAGGCCGCCGGCTCGACCACGCCGGACAGCGTCACCGGCTCGTCGAGCAGCGCCGGCGCAGGGGCCGCGTCGAACGCCAGATCCGGGGGTCGGTTGTCGATGAGCACGGGCCGACGGGCCGACGTCGAGCCGAACGGGAAGGACCGCTCGACGACGAGCTCGACCTCGTAGCCGCCTTCGGGCAACCCGGCGGGAAGCCGTACCTCGACGAGCGTGCCGGTGCGTACGACCTCGGCCACCTCGACACCCGACAGCAGGGCACGGACCTCGTCGCCACCGCTCACGGTGAAACGCAGCGGGGCATCCGCGACCTTCGCGGACGGAAACGCCAGGCCCGGATTGTCCTCGGCCAGGGCGATCGACACCCACGTCGAGCGCCACCACAGGAAGGCTCCGCCCAGCAGGAGCACCAGTACCAGAGGCTTGACCGCCCATCCGGCCGGGCCCTCGGAGAGCCGGGCGAAGGGACGACGACGACGACGTTCCAGCGGAAGCGGCGCCCGGGCCACGGCGATGCTGTTGACCGAACGGCCCCGGTTGCGGTCCCCGGGACGCGCGCCACCCCGGCCGCGCCGTGCTCCTGGGATTCCCAGCAATGGTGAAGCCACGCCCCCAACTCCGGTTCGATCACAGGCGACCAGCGAGTGTACCGGAGCTGTCCGCGACCCGGTCCAGTGCGGCCAAGCCGCGACGGTGCCGTAGGCTCGACTCATGCGCGTCTGGATCGACCAGGATCTGTGCACCGGCGACGGTATCTGCACCGATCACTGTCCCGACGTCTTCGTCATCCTCGAGGACGGGATCGCCTACGTCCGTGAGGACGGGATGGCCCTCAACGACCCCGGTGGGTCGGTGTCGCTGGCCGAGGTGCCCAGCCGCTTCGAACAGATCGTCGTCGAGTGCTCCGAGCAGTGCCCGGGCGAGTGCATCTTCGTGGAATGCGATCCCGAGCCGCTCGTCCCCCTCGGGGCCGGTTCCACCGAGGGTGCCCGAATCGTCCCGACCTGATCGGGGCCACCTGCGGTGCACGGGGCGGGGTGCACGGCGACCGGGCGTCGCACCAGGCAAACTGGCCGCGTGACGGCCCTGCTGCTCCTCGTGCTGGTACTCGCCGTGGCGGGCGCGCTCGCCGTCGTCGGCTTCAACCGTCTGCGCCGCGCCCAGCAGGCCGTCGCAGAGGCCTGGGCCCAGATCGACACCCAGCTCCAGCGGCGCTACGACCTCGTCGGCGCCCTCAACGAGGTGGTCGCCGCCGCCACGACCCACGAACAGGTGGCCCTGACCGCGGCGACCGCGGCCCGCACGCCCGACGAACGCGACCGTGCCGAACGGCTCGTGGCCGGCACCGCCGGCCGGCTGGTCGCCACCGCCGAGGCGTACCCGGCGCTTCGCACCAGTGAGAACTTCCGACGGCTGCACGAGCAGCTGGTTCGGACGGAGGACGATGTGGCGGCGTCCCGCCGGTACTACAACGGGCGGGTCCGCCTGCTCAACACCACCCGGCAGACCTTCCCCTGGGTGGTGATGGCCTCGCTGCTGGGCATCGGCGCCGCCCGGTACTTCCAGCTCGACCTCGACGAAGGACAGGTGCCCGTTGCCCGCTGACCGACCACGACCGCACCGCCGTGGCCGGCGACGGGCCGCCCTGGCGATGACGCTGGCGCTGACCGTCGCCGTCGGCGTGATCGGCGTCCTCGGCGCCACGCCGGCAGGGGCGAGGCGCAGCGGTGGCGAGATCCTCGACTACCGCGTCGAGCTGGGGCTCGACACCTCGGGGGCGCTACGGGTCCACGAGGACATCCGTTACGAACAGGGCCCCGACGAGGTCCACGGGTTCCGCCGGTTCATCCCGGTGCTGGTCGACTACGACGACACCTACCGGCGGGCCTACGACATCACCGACGTGTCGGTCAGCGCCACGCCCGACGGCGGCAGGGTCACCGCAGGCGATCCCGACCGGGTGAACACCGTCGTCGTCGGCGACAGCAACGACAACTTCGTGATCCGCATCGGCAGCGCCGACACCGAGATCACCGGACGCTGGCGCTACACGATCGACTACACCATGCACGACACGGTCGAGACCGTGGACCTGCCACGGGTCGGTACCGTGCAGGAACTGGCCTGGAACGTCGTCGGCACCGGATGGGACGTACCGATCGACCGTTTCGCCGTGCGGGCCACGTTCCCGACCGCACCGATGAATGTCGCCTGTTATGGCGGCGCCTTCCGTTCGACCACCACCTGTGCGCTGCAACAGGACGGTGCACAGCTCTCGCTCAGTGCCACGAACGTGCAGCCCGGCGAGGCGATCACCCTCTACGCCGACTTCCCGGCCGGGACGTTCGGCGACGCCACCGCGGACCTGCGCGAACGCTGGACCCTGAACCGGGCATTCCGGCCCACACCGGTCACCCTCGGCGGCAGCATCCTGCTCACCGTGCTGCTCGCCGGTGGGCTCGGCACCCTGCTCGCCCGGCAGGCCCGTGACCGGCACCTGGTGCTCAACGCGTATCTCCCGACCGCCGCCGAGCCGCACACCGAGGGCCTCGCCGGGTTCTTCGAGAAGGCCGACGGGCCGGTGCAGTTCCGTCCGCCGGATGGGATGACCCCCGGCCTGTGCGGCGTGCTGGTCGACGAGAAGGCCGACGCCCTCGACGTGTCGGCGACGGTGGTCGACCTCGCCGTCCGGGGCTACCTGCGCATCGAGCAGCTCGAGGGCGGTCGCCGACCCGACTTCGTGGTGCGCTTCCTACGCGACGCCGACCCGGGCCTCACCGCCTACGAGACCAGGCTGCTCGAGCACCTACGGGCCGCGGGTACCGACGACCACGTGGTCCTCTCGGCGCTGCGCACCACGTTCGCCACGCAGCTCAACGAGGTGCGCTCGATGATGTACGACGAGACGATGCAGCGCCGGTGGTTCCGGCGCCGGCCCGACTCCGTCCGCGGGCTGTGGGTCGGCATCGGCATCGGGGCCCTGCTGCTGGGCGGGGCGATCAGCGTCGGCCTGATCGCCACGACCACCTACGGCCTGTTCGCCCTTCCCCTGACCCTGCCCGGCTTGCTCATCCTGGCCACCGCGAGGCGCATGCCCTCCCGCACCGCTGAAGGCCGGCGGCAACTCGAGCTGTGCGTGGGCTACCAACGGTTCCTCGACGTGGCCGACGCCGAGGAACTGAAGTTCACCGAGCAGCAGTACGCCTACGTCGCCGGCCTGCCCTACGCCATGGTCTTCGGCATCACCGACCGCTGGGCCCGGGTGCTGGCGGTGCTGCAGGAGCAGGGTGTGAACCTGACGCCCACCTGGTACGTCCCGCTCGACCCGTACGGCCCGTTCCGCTACGACCTGTTCGGCAACTCCATGTCGGACTTCGGCAGCGTGGCCTCGTCGGCCCTCAGCGCCCCCAAGCCGAGCTCGAGCGGTGGCGGGTTCTCCGGCGGTGGGTTCGGCGGTGGGTTCTCCGGCGGTGGCGGAGGTGGCGGCGGCGGCGGCGGTTGGTGAACCGGCCCGGATCGGGCCCCTCGGCGCGCCGACCGATCGGCGGGGCCCGCTTCGCCCGCCGGGTCAGCCGACGGCCAGCGGTGCCACCGGGCCGGCCGGCAGCCGGCGCACGGCCCAGAAGCCGAACGCCGCAGCGCCGAGAGCCCCGATCCCGCCGACCAGCAGCCCGACCCGGGCACCGAGCACCTCGCATACCGCACCGAGCAACGGCCCTCCGATGGGCGTGCTGCCCAGGAAGACCATCGACTGCAGGGCGAGTACCCGGCCGCGCATGTCGGCACCGGCGCGCGTCTGCACCAGCGCGGTGGACGAGGTCATGAACGCCACGCTGCTGGCGCCGACCACCAGGGCCACGGCATAGGCCATCGGCAGGGTCGGGGTCACCGCCAGCACCGTCATCGACACACCGAAGGCCAACGCCCCGAGTACCACCATGGGCAGGGTCACCTGACGACGGCGCGCCGTGCCCAGGGCCCCGAGGAAGGACCCGGCGCTGAGCACCGAGAACAGCAGGGTGAAGGTGCGCGGGCCCTCGCCGAGGCTGCGTACGACGAAGAGGGGCAGCACCACCTGGAAGTTGAACGCCAAGGTCCCGATCACCGTCATCATCGCCAGCGGGATCCACAGTTCGGGTACCGATGCGACGTAGCGCAACCCCTCGCGCACCTGACCCTTGCTGCGCCCGGCCGGCACCGCCGCCCGCAGATCGGCGGTGCGCATCGCCGCAAGGGCTCCGAGCACCGCCAGGTAGGAGATCCCGTCGATGGCGAAGCACCAGCCATACCCAACGGTACTGACGAGCAGGCCGGCGAGTGCCGGGCCGAAGATGCGAGCGGAGGTCATCAGCGCGCTGTTCAGGCTGACCGCGTTGTTGACCAGCTCCCGGGGCACCATCTCCACCACGAAGGAACGCCGGGCCGGGCTGTCGAACGCCGTGGCGAACCCGCCGGCCAGTGCAACGGCGTACAGCGCACCGATCGGGGGCCGGTCCAGGAACGCCAGCCCGGCCAGCACGAAGGACTGCACCATGGCGCTGCTCTGGATGATCAGCAGCAGCCGGCGCTTGTCGGAACGATCGGCCACCAGCCCGGCCCAGGCCCCGAGGAACAGCACCGGGAGAAACTGGCAGGCCACCAGCGCCCCGACCGCCACGCCGTTGCCGGTCAGGTGCAGCATCAGCAGGGTCTGGCCGACCATCGTCAGCCAGTTGCCAACCTGGGACACGAACTGCCCGGCGAAGAACAGCCGGAAGTTCCGCACCCGCAGCGACGCGAAGGTCGACGTCGACGGCCCACCCTCGGGGCGCTGCGCCCCCATCAGCCCTGCATCGCCCGCCACACCCGTTCAGGCGTGTACGGCAGGTCGAGGGCCTGCACCCCGTACGGACGGAGCGCGTCGAGCACGGCGCTCTGCAATGCCGGGGTGGCTACCACGGTGCCGGATTCCCCCACGCCCTTCACGCCGAGCGGGTTCCACGGTGAGGGCGTCTCCATCTCGTGGGTCTCGTAGCTGATGGTCTCCGCCGCGGACACCACCGGGTAGTCGGCGAAGGACGCCGTGCGCGGGATGCCGTCGGCGTCGTACACCATCTCCTCGTAGAGCGCGGCGCCGAGGGCGAGACCGAGGCCGCCGTGGACCTGCCCCTCGGCGAGCACCGGCTCGAGCAGCGTGCCGGCGTCGTCGACGCTCACCAGCCGGCGGGCCGAGACCGCACCGGTGTCGGTGTCGAGCTCCACCACCGCCACGCACGCGCCGAAGGCGTAGGTGCCCCGCCCACCCTCGGGCTTGAAGCGGTGCTCGGCCTGCAACGCCCCGACGTCCCCCCAGCCGAGCTGCCGGGCCGGGGTCCCCGCCACGTGGAACGCGGCGCGGGCGGCGTCGAACACGATGTCGGAGACGTTGGCCTCGAGCAGGTCCGCCACCCGGCTGCGGGCGGCCTCGATCACGTCACGGGCGGCCCCGAGCGCCGCAGAGCCGCCCAGCTGGGCCGAGCGGGAGCCGATCGTGCCGCCGCCGAGCGGGGCGAGGTCGGTGTCGCCGTGCAGCACGGTTACCGCCTCCGGGGTGATGCCCAGCTCGCGGGCGACGACACCGGCGAAGGTCGTCTCGTGGCCCTGACCGTGCGGTGACGTGCCGACCACCACCGTGACCGTGCCGTCCTCGTGGAGGTCGAGCGTGGCGGTCTCGCCCTCACCCCCACCGGTGATCTCCACCGTGCAGCTCACCCCGATCCCCAGCTGCACCCGGTCGCCGCGGGCCCGCCGCTCGGCCTGTTCGGCCCGCAACGCCGGGTAGTCCGCCGCCTCGGCGCAACGGCGCAGCGACTCGCCGTAGCGACCGCTGTCGTAGGTCGAGCCGGCTGCCGTCCGGTACGGGAACGCATCCTCCGGCACGACATTGCGCATCCGGACCTCGAGCGGGTCGAGCCCCACCGCAGCGGCGAAACGGTCCATCGCCGCCTCGATCGAACAGGCCGCCTCGGGCCGCCCGGCCCCGCGGAAGGCCACCGTCGGCGTGGTGTTGGTGACCACCGAGGTGCCCTGCAGCACCGCTACCGGGATGGTGTACACCCCGGTCCCGGAGTTGCGCAGGTTGCCGGTCACGTTCGTACCCATCGCCGGGTACGCACCCGAGTCCTGCAGCGCCCGCACCTCATAGGCCTGCACCAGCCCGTCGCGACTGCCGCCGATGCGGATGCGGTGCAGCGAGGCACGACCGTGACCCATGGCCAGCATCGCCTCGCTCCGGGTCTCGCACCAGCGCAGGGGCCGGCCGAGCTGCCGGGACGCGAACGCCGCCACCACGTCCTCCGGATAGCAGCCGTAGCCACCCTTGGCACCGAAGCCGCCACCAACGTCGGGGGCGATCGCCCGCACCGTGCCCGGTTCGAGCCCCATGGCGCATTCGATCACGTACTTGGCACCCGCAGGCCGCTGCGAGCACACCCAGACCGTGCAGCGACCGTCGTCGCCCCAGGCCACCGCGCCGGCCAGCGGCTCGATGGGACTCGGGTTGAGCCGCGGGTGACGCACGGCCAGCTCGACCACGACCTCGCACGACGCGAACGGGTCCTCGTCGGGCTCCTTGCCCGTCCAGGCGAAGGACACGTTGGTCCCGGCGGCCTCGTGCAGCAGCAGCTCCCCGGCGAGGGAAGCCTCGAGGTCGGTGAGCACCGGGAGCGGTTCGTAGTCGACCACGACCGCCTCGAGGGCGTCTGCGGCGACGTAGCGGTCGACCGCCACCACCATGGCCACCGCCTCGCCCACGAATCGGACCACCCCGTCGGCCAGCATCGGCCGCCACATGGCACCGTTCATGTTCGGCAAGCGGGGTGGCAGCGGCCACAGGTCGATGTCGGCGGCGGTGAACACCGCCACCACCCCGTCGAGGGCCAGCGCCGCGCTGGTGTCGATCGCCACGATGCGCGCATGGGGCTCGGTGGAGCGGACGAAGGCCGCGTGCAACGCCCCGTCGAGCTGCGGGACCCGTAGCCCATCGATGAAGGTTCCCTGTCCCCGCAGCAGCGGACCGTCCTCACGCCGCAGCGTCGATGCCCCGTCGGTGCTCATGGCCGCTTCCACCCTCTCCCGATCTTCCCCGGATGCGCCCGCCCACCACCGATCACGGGTCGGGCCGAACCGCTGCCGCAGGCTTGCAGGCGACGGGCACCCCCGCAACAACCGTCCCGGCGACGAGCCGCACGACGGCGACCGACGCGTCAGCAGCTCAGGCGTGGTAGCGCGGATCGTTGTCCCAGATCGACTCGCCGAGGGTGATGGCGATATGCACCGCCGATTGCCCGTCGCGTGCACCGTGACGGTGCCGGGCCCCTGGTTGGACGTGCACGATGTCACCGGCCTCGGTCTCGAGCAGGGTGCCGTCGAGGTCCTCGACCATTCCGTGGCCCTCCACGAAGTACAGCACCTGGCTGCCGACGTGCAGATGCCAGTTGGTACGGCCGCCGTCGTGGAAGTGCACCCGGTTCTGGCGGACGCCGTAGCCGGGGTCGTCGAGGATGGCCTCCATCTCGACGTGGCCCTGGAAGTTCTCGGCCGGGGCCTGGCGGCGGCTGCCGCCCTTGCGTTCGATGCCGCTCATGGGATCGCTCCATCTCGTTCGTGGGGCCTCGCTCGACCCCGGTGCCGTGGCGGACGCCGCCGGCGCAAGCTATCGCCCACCGGCCGACCGCGACCGGACCGACGCAGGCCCCGTGGCAGTCGTTCAGCGCGAGGCGCGCGTCGACGCGGTGAGTTTCACGGCACCGAGTCGGCGGACGTCCGCGTCGTCGAGCACCCCGAACTGTTCGAGGCGGCGCAGCGCCAGGACCAGCTTCACGTTGTGGGTCTCGCCCGAGGACACCGCATCGGCGAGCAGGGCCTCGACGTTCTCGTGCCGAGGAGCACCGGCCGGCACCTCCTCGGCCGCGAACCGGCCCATGACCACGGTCGCCGCCCCCAGGGCCACGGCGTAGGCGTTCCACCAGTCGGCGAGCAGCGTGTCCGCCAGCGCCGCGCTCCGCTCCATCGGGCCGACCACGGCATGGTGCAGCTCACACAGGCCGTGCAGGCCGGTCACGGTGTGCACCGACACGAACGAGGACGGGTTGCGCTCCACCAGCGCCATCGCCGCTCCGGCGAGACGTTGCAGGTTCAGCGGCCCCTCCCCCGGCGGAAGCAGTGCGGCGCGGTCCTCGCTCCCGGCCGCCAGGTTCATGAGGTCGAACACGGTCACCCCGTCGAGCTGATCGGCCGGCGGCAACGGCGGCGGCGGGGCGCTGACCATCGCCGGCATCACCGTGGCACAGATCAGCACCTGGCGGCGGGTCCGCAGGTAGGCGAGGCCACGGGCGACCTCGGCGCCGTTGCGACGCCACAGCCCGTAGCCCAACCGGATCAAGCCGTGGAACGCCGCACCGGCCAGGCCGTCACCGAGGGTGCTGACGGCACCGAACGCAGCCACGCGTTCCGCCGGATCGTCGCTGACCAGCGCCTGACCGAGCGGCCGGTAGTGCTCCACCGCCCAGCGGTACAGCGGCGGGTCGACCAGGCCTGTGGCGTAGGCCTCGGTGAGCCGGCGGGCGATGCGCTGCTCGATCAGCGCCGGATCGGCCCCGGCGAGCTCGAGTGCCGCGAGCTCCAACGGCAGGTGGAAGGTGAGTGCACCGGTAGTTTCCGGGGGCAGCTCCTCGATGGCCTCTCGTCGCAACGACACGACCCCGGACTACCACATGATCACGACCACAGCCCGGATGACCACGACCCGCCAGGCCACGCCCGGCATGCTCCCGGCCGCGACCGGCCCGAGCCGATGACCCCGACCGACCCGATGACCGCTCCCGAGCCGGAGGCCGACCTGGCCCTCTCCGGCGAGCGACTGACCCGGTTCGGCCCGGCGGTGGGCGAGCTCACCGGCCTCGGCGCCGGCGCGTTGCTCGCCGTCCTCGACGAGCACCGGGCACCGTTTCCCCGACGATTCGCCGCGGCCACCCTGTTGGCGCTGGTCGGCGATCCCCGGTTCGTGGCCCGCGAGCCGGACCTGGTGGACATCCCCGGGGGCCCCACGGTGATCGGCCTGGAGACGGCCCTGGTGGACCAGGTCACCGCAGCCTGGGCGCACGTCGGGGTCGAGCGCGACTGGATCGCCAAGGAGGCACCGGCCCATCCGGTGGACCTGGAGCCCTACCGCATCGGGCGGTTCCCGGTCACCAACGCCGAGTACCTCGAGTTCGTTCGGGCCTGGCCCGAGGCCGAGCGTCCGTCGTCGTGGCCCCATGGCACCTTCCCGTGGGCGGCGGCCAACCATCCCGTCTACACCGTGTCGCCGGCCGCCGCTGACGCCTACGCCGGCTGGGTGGCGGCGGAGACCGGCCGGCCGATCCGCCTGCCGACGGAGGCCGAATGGGAGCACGCTGCCACCGGGGGCGACGGCCGGGCCTTCCCCTGGGGTGAGCACTGGGACCCCGAGCGGGCCAACACCGCCGAGCAGGGGCCCTTGTGCAGCACCCCGGTGGGGCTGTACCCGGCGGGCCGTTCGCCCTTCGGGCTGTGGGATCTCGCCGGGAACGTCGAGGAGTACGTGGCCGACGACTACCGGCCTTACCCCGGGGGTGAACCGATCGCCGACGATCTGACCGGACTGTACGGCCCCTCCTACCGCATCGCCCGCGGCGGCAGCTTCGCCCGCCACGGCGACCTCGCCCGCTGCCAACGCCGCCACGGCTGGTACCCGTCTGCCTGGTATGCCATGGGTTTTCGGCTTGCCGAATCCTGCTGACACGGTTTTCGGCTTGCCGAATCCTGCTGACACGGTTTTCGGCTTGCCGAATCCTGCTGACACGGTTTTCGGCTTGCCGAATCCTGCTGACACGGGCGGCGGGACCGCTGCTGCGGTGAGGTGTCCGCCGGTGGGGGCGAGCCACTAGCGTTCGGGCGGTCCGTCATCCCACCGAAGGAGCGATGCCAGCCATGAGCACCGAGCAAACCCGAGTGGCCGTCATCGGCGGTGGGGCCGCCGGGCTCACCGCAGCATTGTTCCTGGCCCGCGCCGGCCTGCAGGTCGAGCTGTACGACCAGGATCGCTCGATCCTCAAGCGGGCCCGCCTGTTGAACCTGCCCGGCCACGACGAACTCGAGGGACGGGAACTGCTCGACCAGCTGCGCGGCAAGATCGACGCGCTCGAGGTCGCCACCCACGAGGGCAAGGTCGACGACGTCAGCGTCGAGGACGGCGGCTTCCGTGTCCACTCCGCCCACGGCGGCGACACCTCCGTCTCCTACGTGGTGCTCGCCACCGGGCAGGGCACGTTGCGGCTGGCCTCGCTGCCGGTGGAGACCACCGAGGCCCGCCAGCCCTTCGTGAAGGTCAACGTCGTCACCGATCGCTGGGGCGCCACCTCGGTGCCCGGGGTGTACGCCTGCGGTGTGGTCGCCGGCTGGCCCTCCCAGGCCGTGGTCTGTGCCGGCAGCGGCGCCAACGTCGCCATCGAGATCGCGTCCCACGCGACCGGATCGTTCTGGGTCGACCATGACGACACCCGTCTCGCCGCCGATCCCGAGTGACGGAACCACGCCCGTGACCGATTCGGCCCCGGCTGTTGCGATCGTCGTTCCCTGCCACGACGAGGAAGCGTTCGTCGGCGAGTTGCTCGGCCGGCTGATCGATCAGCTCCCGAGCCACCCGGGCTGGCGTGCGGTCCTCGTCGACGACCGTTCCGTCGACGCCACCGGTGCGATCCTCGACCGCGCTGCGGCCAGGCACCCGGAGCTGCTCGTGGTCCACCACGGCCACTACGGCAGCCCCGGCGGGGCTCGCAGCGCCGCGGTGGCCATCGCCGAGCACACCGCGGAGCGAGACGGTGCGCCGCGTCCGCAGTGGGTGCTCACCACCGACGTCGACGTGGTGCTGCCCAACAGCTGGCTGGCCGACTGGGCGGCGGCGCTGGCCGCGGTGCACGACGACGAGACCGTCGGCGCGGTCAACGGCGAGGAGGCCCAGGAGCACCTGCTCGAGCCCTTCCCCCGGGCCCGTCAACTGTCGGGCCGTTTCGGCGAGGTGGTCGTGCGCAGCGAGGCCCTGGTCGGGGTGACCAACCTCAACGGCGTCAACCATGCGGTGCGCCGCAGCGCCTACGAGACGTGCGGGCCGTACCTGCAGCCGACGGCGCCAGGCCCCGACGGACCGGTCGTGCTGGCCGGCGAGGACTGGGATCTCGGCGTGCGGCTGCGCCAGGCGGGCTACCGCATCGCCACGGCCGACGTGGTCGTGGCCGACCGTGGCCGCCGGCTGCTGGCCGATCTGCGGGCCTACCTCGGTGGCACTGCCTACGAGGGTGCCTTCACCCGGGTCGAGGCGACGGCCGCCGCCACCGATCTCACGGAGGCCGAGCTGCACGCCCTGTGGTCGGGTACCGCCCGGCGGGCGCTGCTGCACTTCTACTTCAAGCCGCTGCTTGCCGTGCCGTCGCTGCTCGAGGGCGAGGTCGGGCTGAGTCCCGCCACGGTCGATGCCATGCGGGCATGGATGGCCCGCTGGCCGGCACCGACCTTCGCCGAGTCCCGTAACGGCTTTCTCTACGGGCGGCTGCCCCGTTTCGTCGACGCGTTCGTCGGGCCCGTGCTCGACGAGCTCGGACTGTCCCGGTAGGTCACCGTGCCCCATCGCTCCCCGATCACCTGCGTCGACGCCGACCCGGCCTCCGGTCGTCTGGTCACCGGCGGGTACGACGGGCGGGTCGTGTGCCGCGACCGCAACCGCATCGTGTGGGAGGTGGCCTTCGACGACCTGGTCAACGACGTGCGGTTCTCGCCCGCCGGGGACGCCGTCGCCGTCGCCGTCGCCGACCGGTTCGCCTTCGTGCTCGACGTCGCCGACGGCCGGCGGGTGCGGACGCTCGGCCCCCACGGCGACGACGTGAACGTCGTGCGCTGGCTGCCCGACGGCCATGGCCTGATCTGCGTGATGGACCACCTCGACCCGGTGATCCGCATCTGGTCCGGTTCCGACGGCGGCTGGCAGGACCGGGCGCTGCCCGGCCACCGCTCCGGTGTGTTCGGCGCAGCCGCAGCGCCGGACGGCCGCCGTCTGGCCACCGCGGCCGAGGACCGGACCGCCCGGATCTGGGATCTCGACTCGCTGGCACCGCTGCAGGTGCTCGCCCACCCGGGTGATCCCGAGGCCATCGACTGGTCCCCCGACGGCGCCCTGGTGGCGACCGGCTGCGACGACGGGGTCTGCCGGCTGTGGGACCCCGACCGGGGAGTCGTCGTACGCACCCTGGACGAGGCCGGGGCGGCCGTGCGATTCGTGCGCTTCTCCGCCGACGGCGCTCGCCTGCTGGTCGGCGCCTACGACGCCACCCTGCGCGAGTACGACACCGCCGGATGGCGGGTCCTGGCCGAGTACCGGGCGCCCTTCCAGTGGGAACGGGCTGCGGTCCACGCGGGCTCGTCGGTCGTGGTGGGCAGCTTCGGGGCCGACGTCGTCACCCATCCGCAACCCGGCCACCGGCCACCGGCGCCCACCTTCGGCATCAACAGCCTGACCACCGCCGGTAGCCGCGTCGTCATCGGACGCGACGACGGTGCCGTGCTCGAGCTCGACGCCACCGCCGCGACCGGCCTGCGACGGACCGCACTGCGCGCGGGCCACCAGACCATCGTCAACAGCGTCGCCATCTCCCCCGACGGCCGCACGATCGCCTCGGCGGACTACCGCGGCGTCGTGCAACTGGTGCACGCCGACGGCACGGCACCGCTCACCTTCGGCGCCGATGCGGGCGGGCCGATCAACTCGGTGGTCTGGGCCCCTGACGGATCCTCGCTCTACACCGCCGGTTACGACGGCGTGATCCGGCAGTGGCAGCCCGACGGCACGGCGTCACGCCGGTGGGCCGCGCACCACGGGCCGATCAAGTCGCTGGCGTGGTCGGTCCCGGCCGGGTTGTTGGTGGCCGGTTCCTCCGACGGCACGTTGTCGGCCTGGCACGGCGAGGACAATGCCTGGCGGGCCCGGGCAGCGGACCTGGTCCTGGTCAACGCCGTGGCCGCCGATCAGGCCGGACGGGTCATCTCGGCCTCCCGGGACCTGCGGTTGCGCAGCTGGGACGCCCGCACCGGGGCGCTGCTCGAGGCCCTGCCGCCGGCCCATACGAAGTCGGTCAAGGCCGTGGCCTGCGACCCCGAGGGCGACCGTCTGGTCAGCGGCGCCTACGACGGCACGGCGCTGCTGTGGGAACGCACCGAGCTGGGCTGGCGCTGGACGCGTCTGGACCATCACGGCAAGCCCGGGGTACCGGCGGTGGCCTTCGCCTGCGATGCCACGGGGACCACCTCGGTCCTCACGGCCGGCTGGGACGGCTCGGTGGCCCGCTGGGATCTCGACGGACGGTTGATCGGCACCTGCACGCCCTGGCCGAGTTGACCGCTGCCACCCCGGGCCGGGACACCCGATCGGGCCTGGCCGGCCTGGCCGGTTGCGCCAAGGTGTGAACCATGGTTCAGTTTGTCCGGCCCGGCCGGATCGACCGACGGGAACCGGAGGTGGATCGATGGTGTACCGGCGCAGTCCTGCCGCCTGCGAACGGGCCAGACAGAGCAAGGACGAGGTCCTACGGGCGGCCCGGACGGTGGTGGCCGCCGAGGGCATGGCCGGCCTGTCGATGGCCGCCGTGGCCGTCGAGGCAGGGGTGGCCGTCGGATCGCTGTACCGCCACTTCCCGTCCAAGACCGACCTGGTCACCGAGCTGGTGCGCTCGACCTGCGAGCACGAGCTGGCGGTACTGCGGGCCATCGCCACCGGCGCCGACGAGGCCCGGCACGGTGGCCACGAGCCCGACCGCGGGTCGGAGCGGCTCGCTGCGGCCGTGTCGGTGTTCGCCCGACGGGCGCTGTCCTCGGGCCGGGTCGCCTACGCCATGATCTGCGAGCCGACCGTGGCCGAGGCCGAGCTGTTGCGCCGCACCATACGAGCCGAGATGGCCACCATACTTGCTGGTATTGTGGCGGACGGCGTGGCCGATGGGAGCTTCCCGGCACAGGACGCACTGCTCGCCGGTCTGGCGCTCGTCGGCGCCGTGTCCGAGGTCCTCACCGCCCCGAACGGCTACGCGATCGCGGGCGATCACGACCAGCTCGTCGAGTCGATCGGGGCGATGGCGCTGCGCAGCGTCGGCGCCGCCCGGGTGACGGCGTGAACCCGGGCCTGCGCGCGGTGGCCGCCTCGCTCGACATCAGCGACCGGATCACCCCGGAGAAGGTCCACGGCTCGCTCTACACCGACCCCGAGGTTTTCGAGGCGGAGCTGCACCGGATCTTCCACCTCGGCTGGTCCTTCGTCGGCCACGAGTCCGAGGTGCCCGGCGTCGGCGACTGGGTGAGCCGCCGCATCGGCCGCGACCCGGTGCTGCTGGTGCGCACCCGCGAGGGCGAGGTGACCGTGCTGGCCAACCGGTGCTCCCACCGGGGGGTGCAGCTGTGCGCCGGGAACTCCGGCACCACCGGGTCCTTCTCGTGCATGTTCCACGGCTGGACCTACTCCCTCGCCGGCGAGCTGCGCGGCGTGCCCCAGCCCGTCGGCCAGCACACCGACGCGGCGGCGCTGTCGCTCAGCCGTCCCGGCGGGGTCGACAGCTACCGCGGCTTCGTGTTCGCCAATCCTTCGGGCACCGCAGGGTCCCTGCACGACCACCTCGGCACCGGCGGCCGGGAGCTGATCGACTGGGCGGCGGACCTGTCGCCGGTCGGCGAGCTCGACCTCAGCGCCGGTTGGCTGGGCCAGCGATCGCCGTCGAACTGGAAGATGTGGGCCGAGAGCGACAACGACGGCTACCACCTCGGCCGGCTGCACGCCTCGCTGTGGCGGGTCGCCCCCGGCACCCAGTACGAGTCCGCGGTCCTCGCCGGCGAGGAGCGCGTCGTCTCGACGTGCCGTGACCGCGGCAACGGCCACATCGAACTGGAGTTCTGGAAGGGCTACGACAAGGAGCTGGCCTGGCTCGGGGCCGGACGCGAGAAGGTGGCCGACTACGTCGACGCCCTCGTGGCGGCGCGCGGCCTCGAGCGGGCCGAGGAGCTGCTGTGGAGAGGGCCGCCCCACGCCCTGATCTTCCCCAACCTCTTCCTCGGCGAGATGAACCTGGCCATCATCGAGCCGGTGAGCGCCGGGGAGACCGTCCACCACCACACCCCGCTGCTGCTGGCCGGGGTCAGCCCTGCGTTCAACACCCGGATCCTGCGCCAGTCCGAGGCGGCCATGGGTCCCGCCGGGTTCCTGCTGCCCGACGACGCCACGGCGTCGGAGCGTATGCAGGTCGCCTTCAGCGGCACCGGCGGCTGGATGGACCTCAGTCGCGGCCTCGGCCGCGAGGTGCTCGAGGGCACCGACCGGGTGGGCCATGTCAGCGACGAGACCGTCAACCGGGGCTTCTGGCGCCACTACGGCGCGGTGATGGCCCCGTGAGCTCCGTCGCCGATCTCACCGCCGGACCGTTGGACACCCTCGATCCGCCGGCCCTGGATGCCGCAGTCGCGGCATTCCTGTACCGCGAGGCCCGTCTCGCCGACGAGTCACGCTACGAGGAGTGGCTGGCCCTGTGGACCGACGACGTCCACTACTGGGTACCGTCCGGTACGGCCGACTACGACCGGGACCGCCGGATCTCCTTCATCAACGACAACCGCAACCGGCTGACGACCCGCATACGCCAGCTGCAGACCGGGGTGCGTTACGCCCAGACCCCCGCGTCGACGATGCGACGGGTGGTCTCCAACATCGAGCTGCTCGCTGTCACCGGCGACGAGGTCGAGGTCGGCTCGAACTTCGTGCTCTACGAGCTGTCGCTGCAGGCCACCAACGAGCTGCGCATCTGGGCCGGGCGCAGCACCCACCTGCTGCGCCGACGCGAGGGACAGCTGGCCATGGCGAGCAAGGTGGTCGAGCTGGTCAACGCCAGCCAGCCGTTGCCCAACCTGGCGTTCCTGCTGTGAACGACCGGCTCGCCGGCCGGGCGGCTCCGGCCACGAGCACGCCGATAGCCCCTCCACCACGAAGGATCCACCGATGAAGCTCCGACCACTCGGCGACACCGGGGTGCGCCTGTCCACCCTGGGACTGGGCGCCCTGCCCTTCGGGACCGACCTCGACGAGGACGGCGCCGCGGCGATGCTCGACCGGTGCCTCGACGCCGGCATCAACCACGTCGACTGCGCCGACATCTACAGCGGCGGCCGGGCCGAGACGGTGCTCGGCCAACTGCTGCAGAACCCGGGCCGACGCGACCGTCTGGTGGTCTCGAGCAAGGTGAGCTTCCCGACCGGTCGCGGCCCCAACGACGGCGGCTCGTCGCGGCTGCACCTGACCCGGGCGGTCGACGCCAGCCTGCGCCGGCTGCAGACCGACCGCATCGATGTGCTGTACCTGCATCGTTTCGACGCCCGGGCGGCGCTCGACGACCAGTTGCGGGCCCTCGACGATCTGGTGCGGGCCGGCAAGATCGTCTACCCGGCGGCGTCGAACTTCGCGGCCTGGCAGGTGGCCAAGGCCCTCGGCCGCTGCGAGCTGCGGGGCTGGGCCCGTTTCGCCGCCATCCAGCCGATGTACAACCTGATCAAGCGCCAGGCCGAGGTCGAGTTGCTGCCGATGGCCCAGAGCGAACGGCTCGGGGTCATCTGCTACGGGCCGCTTGCCGGCGGGGTGCTGTCGGGCAAGTACGTGGGCGCCGAGGCATCGGGCCGCTTCGTCGAGGACCCCATGTACCTGGCCCGCTACCGGGACCTCGACGCGCACGCCGTCGCCGCCGGACTGGTCGAGCTCGCCCGGCAGTCCGGACACCATCCGGCGACCCTGGCGGTGGGCTGGGCGGCCGCTCAACCGGGGGTCACCTCGATGCTCATCGGCGGACGCAGCCTCGAACAGCTCGCGCCGAGCCTCGCCGCCGGTGAGGCCGACCTCGACGACGATCTCATCCGGGCGATCGGGGCCCTCACCCCCCAACCACCGCCGGCGAACGACCGCAACGAAGAACGTCGCTGAGCCGGCCGACGCCCGGTGCCACCGCCCGGTGTCACCGCTATCGCCGACCGACGGGCTAACCTTGCTTCCGTGAGCACGCCTTTCAGGCCTGCTCGCGGTCGTTTGCGAGTGCGCAATTCCTTTGCGCACGGTTTCCTTCCAGTGTGTCGGGTAGCCGTTCGCCGTCAACGGCCCCCACCCTTCGAGAGGAACCCATGCCCCCGACCGCCCCGCATTCGGCGCGCCCGCCGCGCCGAAGCCGATCCCGGCGCGCCGAAACCCATCGTGACCCCGCCCCGGCGGCTGCCGCGTCCCACCCCACGACCCCGGTCGTACCCGCACCCGCCGTTGCGGCGCCGAGCACCACCGCCGTGGACCACGACGAGCCGGTCGAGGACTTCGGTCAGCTCGGGATCAGCCCGGCACTCGTCGCCGCCCTGGCGGCCATGGGGATCGACCGCCCCTTCGCCATCCAGGCTTCGTCGTTGCCGCACTCCCTCGCCGGCCGTGACGTGCTGGCCCGTGGCCGCACCGGCTCGGGCAAGACCGTGGCCTTCGCCCTTCCGGTCATCACCCGCCTCGCCGCTTCGGCAACCCCATCGCGACGTCGGCCCCGCGCCCTGGTGCTGGTACCGACCCGAGAGCTCGCCACCCAGGTCGCGGCGACCTTCGAGCCGCTCGCGGCCACCGTCGGCCTGCGGGTCACCACCGTGTTCGGCGGGGTCTCCCAACTCCGCCAGGAGCGCGCCCTGGCCAACGGGGTCGACGTGCTCATCGCCTGCCCGGGCCGGCTCGAGGACCTCGTCGGCCAGCGGGTCTGCTCGCTCGAGGACATCGAGATCACCGTGCTCGACGAGGCCGACCATCTCTCCGACCTCGGCTTCCTGCCGGCCGTGCGGCGCCTGCTCGACAGAACCCCCGCCAACGGCCAGCGCATGCTGTTCTCGGCCACCCTGGACAACGCAGTCGATGCCGTCGTCCAGCGTTACCTGCACGACCCGGTCCGCTGCAGCGTCGACCCGACGACGGCCCTGCCCGCCCGGATCGACCACCACGTGCTGACCGTGGGTACCACCGACAAGGCAGCCGTGGTCGCGGAACTGGCCAGCGGCGAGGGCCCGATCCTGCTGTTCACCCGCACCAAGTACGCGGCCCGCAAGCTGGCCCGCAAGCTGGCCCGCGACGGCATCGCCGCCGTCGAACTGCACGGCGACCTCGCCCAGAACGCTCGCGACCGCAACATGGCGGCCTTCCGCGACGGTCAGGCCACGGTGCTGGTCGCCACCGACATCGCCGCCCGCGGCATCCACGTCGACGGCGTGGCGCTGGTGGTCCACGTCGATCCGCCGGCCGAGCACAAGGCCTTCGCCCACCGCTCGGGCCGCACCGCGCGAGCCGGCAGCGACGGCACCGTGGTCACCATCTCCACGCCGGAGCAACGGGCCGATGTCGACAAGCTGGTCCGGCTGGCCGGCATCAAGCCCACCGTCACCGTGGTCACCACCACCCATCCGCTCGTCGCCGAGCTGCGCGGCCCCAAGGCGGCGCTACTCGACCGGCCCTTCGAGCCGGCGGCTCTTCGTCCGGCGGGGTCCCCCGGCGGCCAGGCGCCTGTCGGAGCCCCCTCGGCGACACCGTCGGCGGGTGGAAGGCCGGGGCGTCCCGGTCCGCGGCGCCGTCGCCGCTAGGGTGGTCGTTCCTCGGTACGCCCTCCCCCTGGAACCCCCGGGTTCCGTCGGGGTGGGCGATGTCATGAACGGCGGAACCGGCGATCGTCGGACACGATCGCACTGCCAGAGACCGATTCGGCGCGCCTTGGCCATCCACCCCTGGTGGCCGGGCCGGCGCCCCCGTCACAGGGAGAGCAACTGATGGCCAAGGGACGAGAGAGCTTCGAGAAGCGGCGTCTGCAGAAGGTTCGCCAGGAGCGCAAAGCGGAGAAGCGGGACAAGCGCGAGCAGCGCAAGGACGACGAGGTCACCGATGCTCCGGATCAGGAAGCGTTGATGGAACGCTTCCGCCTCATCAGCGAGCAACGCTCCGCGGGCGCGCTCACCGAGGAGCAGTACGAGGTCGCCCGCAAGGAGATCTTCGTGGCTTTGGGCCTCGAAGCGGAGGAGAACGCCTGATCAGGGGTGGAGCGGTCGCGCAGCTGGCTTTGCCGGTGGCGCGACGCTCCGCCGATCAGCCCTGGGCGGCTTGGAAGGCCAGGCCGGCTTCGGCGGCCTTGGTCGGGTGACGCATCGGGTCGCCCGGGGTCTGCAGCGAATCGCGGAACAGGGAGATGGCGTGCATCCGGCCATCTTCCTCGAGACCCTCGGTGGCCATGATGCGGTTCACCGACGGGGCCAGGTCGCCGTAGGCTGCGACGATCTCGTCAGCCAGGACCTGGCTGGGGGTACGGCTGGCCAACACCGCCGGATCGATCGCCTTCGCCTTCGCCCGGGTACGCCTCGGTGCAGCCATGAGTCCTTCGCTTCGCAGGGCCGCCGAGCCGGCGGCGAGCAGGGATGGGCCGATGCCCACCCGGTCTCCTGATGCTACCGCGTCAGGACCCACTCACCGTCCGCAACGGAGCGACCGATCAGCTCGCGGTGTCCATCCAACGGCGGGCGTTGTCCTGGAGTACCGCAGTACGCAGCCCCGGCCGGTCGAGGGTCGCGAAGGTCTGCTCCAGCTCGACCGTCGCCCCCGGGAAGGTGCAGTCGTAATGGGGATAGTCCGACCCCCACACCACGGTGTGGCCGAGGCCGATGTCCACCAGCTGCGCCAGGGCGTCGCCCTCACCGGCCTCCATGGTCACGAAGCACTGCTCGGACCAGATCTCGGTCGGATCACGCTTGAGCGAGGGCACCAGGTGGCCCATCGAGTGCTTGTGGTCGTCGAGCCGTTCGAGCCAGTACGGCAGCCAACCGAGGCCCGACTCGAAGAACCCGACCCGCAGCTTGGGATGTTTGTCGAGCACCCCGGACGCCAGGATCTCCATCACCGCCGCCATCTGCTCGAACGGGTGGCAGACCATGTGCACGTAGAACTGGTTGCTGTAGCGGGTCCGGGCGAAGCTGGGCATCTTCGACCCGAAGCTGCCGTGGATGCCCACCGACAGGTTGGCGTGCTCGGCCGCGGCCCAGACCCGGTCCATCTCGTCGGAGAACAGCTCGAGCCCGTTGTAGCGCTCCGGACGGAAGGTCATGCCGCGCAGGCCGGCTGCCGCCATCGCCTCGATCTCGGCCACCGCGGCATCGACGTCCTGCAACGGGCAGACGCCGATCCCGAACAGGCGGGTGCGGTCAGCCGAGACGAAATCGGCCATCCAACGGTTGTACGCCCGGGCGCTGGCCGCAGCTGCCGCCGGCTCGACGACGTCACCCGACAACAGCCACAACGACGGGAACAGCACCGCCCGGTCGAGGCCCTCGGCGTCCATCACCTCGAGCCGGGCGACCGGATCGTGGCTGCCCGGCAGGATCTCGTCCCAACTGGCCTGGGGGTTGCCGTAGGCGCCCGGGATGCACGCCGGCGCAGCGTTGGTGCCCGAGTCGACCCCACCGCAGAACAGCGTCTCGTGCCCGTCGGCGTGCTTGTGGACCTGCAGCACCAGATCACGGAACGCCGGATCGGCGTACTCCTCCCACACCTTCGGCGGCTCGCAGATGTGGGCATCGGCATCCCACACCACGATGTCGGCGACATCGGCGGCATCCACAGCGTTGGTTCCAGTCATGGCCTCACGCTAGCGAACGCCGGCGGACCGCGGCGACGGGGCCCGACGGCACGGGCCGCCGGGCTCAGGAACCGTCGGGGCGGCGTCGCAGGCCGTCGAGCATCACCACGGCCATGTCCGCGGCGATCTTCTCGGGGTTGCCCTTGTCGGCGTGGTACCACTCCACCGACCAGTTGAGCGCACCCATGATCGCCATCCGCACGATCGACAGGTCGACGTCGTCGCGCAGGTCGCCGGCGTCACGGGCGTCGGTCAGCATGCCGCGCCACAGGTCACCGTAGGCCCGCTGACCGACCAGCAACCGTTCGCGGATGTCCGGCGGAACCTGGCCGATCATCTTGATCGAGGCCGAGTTGGCATCGGTGCTCGACAGCACCGCCAGCAGATGGGCCTCGACCGCAGTGCGCAGGCGCTGCATCGGGGTGGCCTCGGGGCCGAGCGCCGCGAGTTGCTGGCGAACCTGCTCCTCGGTCCGCAGCTGGCCCGCCCACATCACCTCCTCCACCAACGCCTCCCGGGAGGCGAAGTGGTAGTAGAGGCTGCCCGCCTGCAGGTTGGCCTCGGCCGCGATATCGGTCAGGCGCGAGCCGACGAACCCCCGGACACGGAACACCTTGGCAGCAGCATCGAGGATCCGCCGCCGGGTCAACTCCGCCTTGGTGTGGCCTCGGTCCTCCGCCGGGTTGTCCCACGCGGCAGGTGCGGGTTCGATCATCGCAGCCCGAGGCGGCTCGGAACCGCGACGCGCCCACCCGCACCGGCGGGTGTCATCAGGATTGGGGAACCAGCCACAGCCGCCGACTGTAGCGGCGCGAGCGGTTGGTGTCCGGGGCGCGGCGGGCGCGCCGTGGCCGCATCGCAGGCCCGGGGACCACCGGCGGCGGCACGGTCCCCACGGCGGTGGGCGGCGACCCGAAGGGGCCGGCGCAGGCCGTCGTTCATGCGGTGGGTAGCCCCTCCACGTCAACGGCCCGCGCCGGCACCCGGCCGCCGAGCGGACCGGGCGCAACGAGTGCGCCCGCCGGGTGGCGACCGGAGAGCACGGCACACTATTCGATCGGCTCCGGTGACACCCATCGGCGATACCCATCGGCGATACGCCCCGATCCCACGCCGGTAGCATGCGGCCATGTCGACACCGGCCGAATCCGCTGCCCGACCGCAGGCCCCGTGGCGTATCGGGGTAGACGTCGGGGGAACGTTCACCGACCTCGTCCTCGCCGACGCCACCGGCGCCACCTGGGTCTCGAAGGTGCCCTCGGTACCGCAGGACCCCAGCCAAGGCGTGATCCACGCTCTCGAGCGGCTGGCGACGGACCTCGGCACCACCACCGGCGACGTCCTGCAGCGCTGCAGCCTGTTCGTCCATGGCTCGACCGTGGCCACCAACACGCTGCTCGAGGGCAAGGGGGCCACGGTCGGCCTGCTCACCACCGAGGGGTTCCGTGACGCCCTCGAGATCCGTCGCGGCCTGCGCGAGGACCAGTGGGACCACCGGGCGCCCTACGCACCGGTCATGGTGCCTCGCTACCTGCGGCTTCCCGTCGCCGGCCGGATCGACGCAGACGGCACCGAGTCCGCCCCGCCGAACCTGCACGACGTCGCCGCAGCCGCAGCGACCTTCGCCGAGGAAGGCGTCGAAGCCATCGCCGTGGCGCTGTTCAACAGCTTCCTCGACAACGGCCACGAGCAGGCCGTGGTGGCCGAGCTGCAGCGGCTCGGGGCGAGCGAGTGGATCTCCGCCTCCGCCACCGTGGCGCCGGTCATGGGCGAGTACGAGCGCACCTCCACCGCAGTGGTGAACGCGGCTCTGGCCCCGCGCATCGTGACCTACCTCCGGCAGCTCGACGAGCAGCTGCGCCAACGGGGCCTGGCACGCTCGGTGCTGCTGGTGCAGTCCAACGGTGGGGTTGCCTCGGTCGAGCAGCTGGCGGCGCGCCCGGTCAACCTGCTGCTGTCGGGCCCCGCCGCCGGGGTCGGCGCCCTGAACCTCTACCGCGCTGCAGCCGGTACCGACGACCTGATCTCGATGGAGATCGGTGGCACCTCCTGCGACGTGCTGCTGATGTCCGCCGCCACGGTCGACACCCGGGACGAGCTGTACATCGGCGGCTACCACGTGGCCACCCCGTCGATCGACATCCACACCATCGGCGCCGGTGGCGGGACCATCGCCGGGGTGGACTCGGCCGGCATGCTCTTCGTGGGCCCCAAGGGCGCAGGTGCCGATCCCGGCCCGGCCTGCTACGGCCACGGCGGCACCGAGCCCACCGTCACCGACGCCCAGCTCGTGCTCGGCCGCCTCCGGCCGGGCACCTACGCCGGCGGCGCGCTCACCCTCGACCTCGACGCCGCCCGCGACGCCATCGCCAACCGGGTTGCCATACCACTCGGTATTGACGTGGAGAGCGCCGCAGCCGGCATCATCGCCCTCGTCGAGCAGCACCTGTTGCACGCCGTCGAGTACCTCTCCATCGAGCGGGGCCACTCCCCCCGCCGCTTCACGCTGGTCGCCGCCGGCGGCGCCGGGCCGATGCACGGTGCGATGGTCGGCCGGGCCCTCGGCTGTCGCCGGGTCTACGTGCCCCGCCAGGCCGGTGCGTTCTGCGCACTGGGCATGCTGCACGCCGACATCCGCCAGGATTTCCAACGTTTCCTGCTCGGCGGGCTCGACACCATCGAGGCCGGCGAGGTCGACGCGGTCCTCGATGGACTGCACCAGCAGGCAACCGCGGCGCTGGCCGCCGAGGGCGTCGGCGAGCACGAAGCGGTCTTCGACCGTTCGCTCGACCTGCGCTATGCCGGGCAGCTGTCCTCGATCCGGATCACCCTCGGCGGCGATCGCTTCGACCGCGCCGAGGCCCGGGCCCGTTTCGAGGGCGAGTACGAGCGCCTCTACGGGCACGTCCAGCCCAACGGCACCATCACCATCACCTCCGCCCGGGTGACCGGCCGGGCCTCGACCGGGCCACTGCAACCCGCGGCCCCCGCCGGTAGCGGCAACGCCCCCACCCCGATCGAGACCCGCAAGGTGTTCCACGGTGCATCGGGATGGCTCGACACCCCGGTGTACCGCGGCCTCGACCTCGGACCGGGCGAGACGCTGGCCGGCCCCGCCATCATCGAGGAGGTCACCACCACCGTGCTGGTGGGCCCCGACGACCGCCTCTCGGTCGACGACGGCGGAAACTTCGTGATCGACCTGCACGAGCGGGCAACCGCGCACCGCCACACCGAACAGCCCACGGCCCAGGCGCCGGCCGCAGCCGCTACGGGCCGCGACCCGATCGTGCTGGCCCTGATGCAGCACCGGCTCGACCAGATCTCCCGCCACATGGGCTGGGTCATGACCCGGACCGCGTCGAGTCCGATCTTCTCCCAGTCCCACGACTTCAGCTGTTTCGTGGCCGCACCCGACGGCACGCTGGTCGCCAACGCCGACGGCATCCCCATCCACACCGGCGGGGGCGGCTTCGCGGTGCGAGCGTTGCTGCGGGCCTACGAGGGCCGGATCAACCCCGGTGACGTGTTCCTGCTGTCGGACCCCTACGTGGCCGGCGGCAACCACCTGCCGGACTGGGTCATCACCCGTCCGGTGTTCGCCACCGACGCCGACGGCACGACCCGGCTCGCCGGCTTCTGCTGCAACCGGGCCCACCAGTCCGACATCGGCGGCGGGCTGGCCGGAACCTACAACCCCGAGGCCACCGAGATCTGGCAGGAAGGCATCCGGCTGCCGGTGATGAAGCTGGCCGACCGCGGCGAGCTGCGCGACGACCTGTGGCAGCTGCTGCTGATCAACTCGCGCACCGCCGACCTGCTCGACGGCGATCTGCGGGCCATGCTCGGCTCCACGCAGATCGGCCTCGAGCGGGTCGAGGCCCTGGTGGCCGAGCTCGGCCTCGATCCGTACCTCGACTACCTCGCCGGCATCTGTGACCACGCCGACCGGCGCTTCCGCGAAGCGATCGGCGCCCTGCCCGACGGCCGTTACGAGGCGGTCGAACGCAGCGACAACGACTGCTTCGGCCCCGCCGACGTCCACGTCGACGTGGCGGTGACCGTGACCGGCGACCGTCTCACGGTGGACTTCACCGGCACCTGCGAGCAGATCCGCGGGTTCAAGAACTCCTCGCTGGCCAACACCTACTCGGCGGTCTACATGGCGCTGTCGTCGTTCTTCGACCCGGACCTGCCCCGCAACGAGGGCACCTACCGGGCGGTCGAGATCGTGGCCCCCGAAGGATCGGTCGTCAACGCCCGCCCGCCGGCCCCGATGACGATGAACACCGTGTTCGTTGCCTGGGAGATCGTGCACGCGGTCTGGAAGGCCCTGGCCCAGGCCGACCCGCAGCGGGCCTGCGCCGGCTGGGGCAAGACGATGCACGGCCACGTCGCCGGTACCCGGCCCGACGGCCGGACCTGGGTCATGTACCAGTGGCACGCCATGGGAACCGGCGGGGCCACCTCGAACCGTGACGGTTTCCCGCAGATCGGCCACCTCATCTCGCTCGGCGGTCTCGACCTGCCCAACCTGGAGTTCCACGAACAGCTCTACCCGGTGCACTACCGGCGTTGGGAACTGCGCTGCGACGCGGCGGGGGCCGGAGAACGGCGGGGCGGCACCGGGGTCCACTACGAGGCGGACATCACCGCCCCGGCGATCTGGTCCTTCCGTGCCGAGGGCATGGACACCCCGACCGGCTACGGCGTACTCGGCGGCCTCGACGGCGCAGCCGGGCAGGAATGGATCGTGCCCGCCGACCCGGCCCTCGACGGCGAGTCCTTCGTGCCCCCGAAGTACGGCGTGCGCCGTCTCGCCGGCCACGGCCGGATGATCGCCCTGACCCCCGGCGGGGGCGGCTGGGGCGACCCGCGCCGGCGGCCGGCCGAGGCGGTGCTGCGCGACGTGCGCGACGGCGTGGTCTCCGCCGACGCCGCCCGGCAGGTCTACGGCGTGGTGCTCGACCCGGGCGGCCGCCACGTCGACGAGGCGGCCACCGCCGCCGCTCGGGCCTGAGAATCTGATCGGGCCGGGGGCGATGCCCCCGGCCCATGCAGCATCGACGCCGCCGGTGCCACCGGCGACCGTCCCCGGATCAGCCCCGGGCGACCTTCTGGTGCGAGATGGCCCCGACGTGCAGGTCGGTCATCCACTCGGCCTCGCCGACGGTGTGCAGCTTCGACACCGTCTTGGTGCGGGCCAGTTCGGCGAACACCGCACGCAGCTCCCAACGGGCCAGGTTGGCGCCGAGGCAGAAGTGCGGCCCGTGACCGAAGCCGACATGGTCGTTCGGCTCGCGGGTGACGTCGAAACGGTACGGGTCGGGAAAGGCCGTCTCGTCACGGTTGGCCGACGGGTACCACAGGCCGATGGTCTCGCCGGCCCGGATGGTCTGGCCGTGCAGCTCCACGTCCTCGGTGGCGGTGCGGGCGAACTGGATCACCGGCGAGGTCCAGCGCACGACTTCCTCGACGGTGGTCTCCACCGTGTGCTGGTCGCCGTTCTCGAACGCCCCGATCTGGTCGGGATGCTCCAGCAGGGCCAGGATGCCTCGGGTGGTGGCGTTGCGGGTGGTCTCGTTGCCCGCCGAGATGAGCAGCGTGAGGTAGCCGTGCAGCTGCTGCTGGGTGAGCTTCTGCCCGTCGATCTCGGCATGGACCAGCAGGCTGGACAGGTCGTCACCGGGCTCGGCGCGCTTGTCGTCGATGAGGTCCTCGAGGAAGGTGAAGTACTCGATGCGCAGTCGCTTGCGCATGTCATGACGGTTCTCACCGGGCAGCGCCCAGGCCGTCGAATCGGTGTTGAACATCGAGTCGGTCCAACGGTGGATGTCGGACCAGCGGTCGACCGACACGCCCATCATCGAGCAGATGGTGGCCAGCGGCAGCTTCACGGCCAGGTGCTCGACCAGGTCGATGCCGTCCGGACCGGCGTCGGCGAGATCACGCTCGAACTCCCCGACGAAGCGCTGGGCCAGCGACGCAAGCTCCTCGCCCATCCGTCGGCAACGAGCCGGGGTGAACTGACGGGCCACCAGCATGCGGAACGCGGTGTGCCGCGGCGCATCGAGGTAGACCATGTCGTCGACCTCGGTGGGATCCCAGTCGTTGCGGTCGGCCTTCTTGCGGCGCGAGGCGTGCAGCAGGGTGTCGTGGTCGATGCTGGCCAACCGCAGCCGGGGTCCACCGTTGATGAACCGGGACGGGTCCGAGCCCAGCGCCCGCACGTCGGCGTAGCGGGTGATGGCCCAGAACGGCTCGATGCCGGGCCGGTCGTACCAGTACACCGGGGCTTCGCGCCACAGCACGTCCCAGGCTTCCCAGGGGTAGCCCTCGCGCAGATAGCGATCGATCGAATGGATGTCGATGCCGTCGAGCTGCGCGGTGGCGGTGGCGCCCATACTGCTGTCCCCCTGTGGTCCGTTGTCGGGGCTTCATGGTAGTGCCGCCCGGGCAAAGGGGACCTCTCCGGCGGGACGGTTGGGTAGAGTCCGCTCATGTCCGGACCTTTGCTGGCCACGACGTCCACCGGAACGCTTCAGGGCACCGGCACCGGCACCGGCACCGGCGTCAACGCGTTCCTCGGCATCCCCTACGCCGCCCCGCCCGTCGGCGCACGGCGTTTCGCCCCGCCGGTCCCGGCCGAGCCCTGGGAAGGCGTGCGGCCCGCCCACCAGCACGGACCGGCACCGATCCAAGGCGCACCCTCGCCGGGGCGCTACCTGGCCGACCTGTCCTCGCCGGACCAGAGCGAGGACTGCCTGTACCTGTCGGTGTGGACCCCCTCCGCCGACCGTGCCGCCGAACTGCCGGTGCTGGTGTGGTTCTACGGCGGGGCGTTCGTGGCCGGCTCGACCCAGGTCCCGGCCTACGACGGCGCCCGTCTCGCCGCCCGCGGCGTCGTCGTGGTCACCGTCAACTACCGGCTCGGCGTGTTCGGCTGGCTGCGCGCCCCCGAGATCGGGGCCGACGGCAACCAGGGCCTCGCCGACCAGGCCGCGGCGCTGGCCTGGGTCCAGCGGGAGATCGCCACCTTCGGCGGCGACCCCGGCAACGTCACGGTGTTCGGCGAGTCCGCCGGGGCGGCGTCGATCGCCCTGCACCTCGCCGGTCACCGGCCTGCATCGGGGCCCCCGCCCTTCCGGCGGGCCGTCCTGCAGTCGGGGTCGTTCAACCTGGTGTCCTCGGTGGCCGAGGCCGAGCACACCGCCGCCCTGGTCCTCGGTCACCTCGGGGTGAGCGCCGCGGCGCTGCGCGAGCTGCCGACCGCCGCCCTGGTCGAGGCCCAGGACGCGGCCACCCCCCGTTCGGGCGGGGTGTTCTACCGGCCCGTCGCCGACGGTGACCGGGTGCCGCTCGACCCGGCGGCGAGCCTGGCCGACCACGGCTCGCCGGTCCCGGTGCTGTGCGGGACCAACCGCCACGAGATGGGGTTCTTCTGGGGCCGGGAGGAGCGTTTCGACACCGTGAGCGACGCGTTCCTCGCCGCCCTGGTCGGTCGCTGGCACCACGACCCCGACCGGCTGATCGGCGCCTACCGCTCGGCCCGCGCCGCCCGCGGTGACCGCACCGACAACCGCTCGGTGGCCGTCGCCATCGGCACCGATTGGACCTTCCGGGCCGCGTCCATGGGCCTCGCCGGATGGCAGGCCGGCCGGGCCGGGGCACATGCCTACCGGCTCGACTGGTGCAGCCCGCTCTACGACGGCCTCGTCGGCGCGGCCCACGTGCTCGACGTCCCACTCGTCTTCGGCACCTACGACGACCCGACCGTCGCCGGCTTCACCGGGTTCGACCGGCACCCCGACGCCGTCACCGCGGTCTCCGAGCAGATGGCCGCGGCGTGGGTGGCCTACGCCACCGACGGCGACCCCGGCTGGCCCGCCTACGGCACCGAGCAGCGCACCACCCGCATCTTCGGCGGCGCCACGACCACCGAGGACGACCCCGAGGGGATCGAGCTGCGTCAGTGGGAACCCCGCTCGCTGCACCGATGAGCCACCACCGAACAAGCTGACGGCCGGGCCCGACGCCGGGCCGACGCGGGCCCGCAGGCCCCGCAGGCCGCGCGAGCCACCGAGCCGGGCCACGGCCGACAACCGTCCGTCGGGACCACCGGGGTATCGTCGGGGCATGGACCGAGCGTTGCAGACCGCCGTCGCCACCCGTCTCGTGCAGCACTACCGTGCCGGCACCCAGGACCTGGCCCCGACGGAGATGGCCCAGCCCATCGGTCACTACCGCGACCCCGCGTACACCGAGCGGGAACGCGAACGCATGCTGCGGGTCATGCCGGTGGTCGCTGCCCACGGCAGCGAGCTGCCCGAGCCCGGCGACTTCGTCACCGACACCATCGTCGGCACCCCGGTGCTCGTCGTACGCCAGCCCGACCGTTCGGTGAAGGCCTTCGTCAACATCTGCCGCCACCGTGGCACCCAGCTGGAATGGGAGGCGAGCGGCAACCGGCGCCTGTTCAGCTGCGCGTACCACGCCTGGAGCTACGAACGTGACGGCGCCCTGCGCACCATCCCCCTGCAGCAGGACGGCTTCCCCTGCACCGACCGGGGCGAGTTCGGGCTGATCGAGCTGCCCACCGAGGAGCGCCACGGCATCGTGTGGGTGGTCCTCACCCCCGGGGCCGGCATCGACGTCGCCGCCCACCTCGGCGCCGACCTCGACGCGGAACTGGGCAGCTGGGGCCTCGACCGGGCCGTGCAGGAGCGGATCGACCGCTTCGACAACGACTTCAACTGGAAGTTCACCATCGACGGCTTCCTCGAGGGCTACCACCTGCGTTACCTGCACGCCAAGACCATCGGGGCCTACTTCGTGACCCCCGACCTGGCGTTGTTCGACCAGTGGGGCGTGCACACCCGCATGACCCTGACCCGCAAGACCTTCGAGGCGGTGGCCGACCGCGCACCCGACGAGATCGAGCTGCGCACGGTGTCGATCCCGGTGTACGTGCTGTTCCCGGCCACGGTGCTGGTGTGGCAGAACGACCATTGGGAGCTGTGGACGTCCTTCCCCGACCCCACCGACCACACCCGCTCCATCGCCCGGGCCCGGCTGATGGCCCCGACCCCCGACAGCGTCGAGTCGGAGCGGGAGCTGTGGGACAAGAACTGGCGGATCCTCATGGACACCGTCGAGCAGGAGGACTGGCGGGCGGCGGCCTACACCCAGCGCGGCCTCGCGGCGGCGCCGGCCGAGCTGGTCTTCGGGCGTAACGAGCCCTGTCTGCAGCACTTCCACCGCACGATCGACCAGTTCTGCGGCGAGCAGCGCCACGCCGACCAGGGCTAGCGACCGGCCGGCTCGCCACCGGTGGACCACTCCCCCGAACCCGCCACTCCCGAACCCGCCACCCCCCGTACCGCCGACGCCGAGCGGGCCGACCGGCCCGAGCGCGCCGAGCGGGAGGTGGCGCGCCAGGCCGAGCGTGATGCCCGGCGAGAAGCCCAAGCGGCATCGGTGCCGCTGCTGCGCTACCCGCCCGAGCTGCCGGTCAGCGAACGCCGCGACGACCTGCTGGCCGC
>CAIXPF010000099.1 GCA_903921205.1 uncultured Acidimicrobiia bacterium
ATCTTCGCGTGGCGACCGCGCCGTGTCGCCATCCGGCTGGCGACACCGAACGGAGATCGGCCCACCTGCACGAACTCGGGCTGTGCGGATCGCATCGTCGTGCCGGTGTCTGCCGGGCTGGGCCGGGTCACGTGAAGATGCTGACGCCGCCCGGGCCGATCAGCAGGCCGACGACGATCAGGACGATGCCCCACATGACTTGCCGTCGCACAAGGGCCATGATCCCCGAGACGACCAAGATCACTGCGAGAATCCACAGTACGAATGCCACGACGCCACCCTCCTCCTGCCGCAACCCCGGCGCCGCATGATCGAGGAACCAGGTTGGCTCGCAAGAGCCGTCGCGTGCTTGCCCCGAGCCTCCTCCGGTCCCGACGGCACCAACAGGGCACAAGGTCGCTGCGGGCGAAGGTCCACAGCCCGGCCCCGCTCAGGGTCGGGTACGGCCGAGGCGATGGATGACCGTCGTCACCAGCACGGTGGAGGCGCGTCGTTCGGTGTGGGTGGCCCGCCGCTCAAAGAACGCCTCGAGGGTCGGCGCGGCGTCCGCCACCGCATCGAGGGAGTCGAACCACAGCTCGTTCACGGCGTCATAGCCGAAACCCCGTGGTGCGGCGCCGACGGCGGTGTTGCGTACCCACCGGCGCACCCCGGCCTCGAGCAGGGCGTCGTCTTCGGGACGGCGTTCGATGGCCCGCAGGTGCTCGACCGGATCGACCGTCTCCCGCCGGCGGGCGTACTCGATCACCGCGACGTCGGTCTCGGGGCCGTCGAGGACCAACTCGCTGGCGGCGTAGACGGTGACGTCCTCGACCGCCCGCTCGAAGGTGCGCAGCTCGTCGGCGAGGGCCACGTCGTTGCGGGTGAGCACCGTGTGCATCGACGGGATCGACACCACGCTGCGTACCGACAGCAGTCCCACCCCGTCGTGCTCGTTCGATGCACCGGGAACGATGGCGGCGGGGTCGACGGTGAGGCAGTAGCGCAAGCCGTTGATGGGCTGAGGTCCGCTGCCGGCGAGCACCTCACCGACGCGGCTGTGGCGGATCCACCGCTCCCGGAACTCCTCGCGGCTCATGCGCGGGTTGCGGTTGGCCAGGTAGATGGCCTTGGCCGGATGGTCCACGATGCTCATCGACGTTGTCTCCCCTGTCGCGGTGTCGGCGCAGTTCCTACTACGTGGGCCGCTCGCCGCGCCGGGGTGACCACCGCAGGCCCCGGGTCGCTCGGGCGCGTCCGTCCCGGCCCGATCGGATCAGGCCGGGACGTCCGGTCATGGGGTGCGCTGCACCCGCTGACGGTGGCTCGACTTGTTGTCACCGTCGATGCCGGTCTTCTTTGTCCGCTTGATCTCGTTGACTTTGCGGTCGTTGCCGGTGATCGGCTGGGCGACGACCTTGGTCTCGGTCTCGAAGCTGTGGGACTTGTCGGTGTTGCGGTAGTGCCGCCACAACCCGTAGTACAGGCCGCCGCCGGCCAGCGGGCCGAGCAGCAGCAGCACCCCGCCGTTCGAGTCCGAATCGGCGAGCATCGTCGCGAGGAGGTGCGCAAGCATCAGCTCAACCCCAACAGTGCGATCACGAGCGCCTCGACCACGGTGCCGACGGCGAGCGCGGTCAGCACCAACCGCTGGGTCGCCACCGGCACGCTGCCCATCACCTCACCGGTACGGCCGTTGACGGCGATGTAGTGCACCATGCCCTTGCCGCGTTCCTCGTGGTAGTAGGAGTAGAGCCATACCGGCAGGTACATCGCCAGCCAACGGGCGCCGTGCACCTGCAGCCCTTCACGTTCCCAGCGGACGCCACGGTCGTAGGCCTCGACGCTGGGCACCACCTGGGCCCGGGCGATCGACAGGAGCTGGTGCTCGAGTTCCGGGGTCACATGCACGACGTTCTGGTCGCGCTTCTCCGAGGTGAACCCCGTCAGGTAGCTGGCGTTCCACTGCACGGCGTTCTCGGTGTCGAACGGCAGGATGGTGTTGATGATGTTGTTGGTGTTGACCGAGGTGTCCTGGTTGGCCCGTTCGGCGGACGCCTCGATGGTCAGGTTGTCGGCGGTGAAGTCGATGTGGCGCTCGACGGCGTAGATGTCGGCGTCGTAGTAGGTCTCCTTGTCGTCGCCCGAGCCCTCGGTGTAGCGCCGGGTCTGGACCTCGCCGACCCCGCCCACATCGACGCTGGCGTTGGCATCGACCACCAGGTACGGCAGGTAGACCCCGACGATGTTCTCGGGCTTGAAGTCCCGCAGGAACGCCCGATGGGCGAAGCGGCGGCGCTTGCCGGCGAACCGGTTGATCGTCGCCACCGCCTGGTCGTGCGTGACGGTGAACGGGAGCACCGCATCGGGAACCGCACCGTTGGGGATCTGCTCGTTGATGGTCAGCACGTGGCGGCACCAGTGGCAGCGGGCGCCCATCTGCTCGTTGGTGTTGACCACCACCTCGGCGCCGCAGCCGCCGCACTTCAGGGTGATCACGACGTCGACGTCGGCGGCGATGTCGGCGGCGCCGGTACCGATGACCGTGCCGGTCAGCGTCGCCACGTCGGTGGCGGGGACCGACTCGTCGAGCCGTGCCTCCGCCCATTCGTGGCGGCAGAACAGGCAGACCAGCATGCCGGCGGACGGGCGCAGCTGGATGTCGGTCGCCCCGCAGCGCGGGCAGCGGTTGAGGCCGTCGTCGAGCCGCTGGTTGGCGGTGTCGATCGTGGCGTTCGGGTTCTCGCTCGGCGGCTCGGCAACCACCGGGTCGGCGGGTGCGGGCTCGGTGCCGTCGCCGGTGGGCGGCATGGTGGTCATGGCTGCGTTCCCCGGGTGCCTACAGGCCGAGGATCTTGTTCTTGGCGGCGTCGTAGTCGGCCTGGGTGATCAGCCCGGCGTCGAGCATCTGCTTGAGCTTCGTGAGCCGCGCCACCGGGTCCTCCTCGGCCGGGGCGGCCGGCGCCGCCGGGGCCACCGGCGCAACCGGAGCCGCCGGCGGTGGCGTGCTCTGCCCGCCGATGCCGGGCACCGGCTGCTGCAACCCGCCGAGACCGGTGAACCCCGCAGCCATGCCGAGACCGACCAGCCCCTGGGCACCGGCGTTCTCGCCGGCGGCCTGGAACCCCGCGGCGACCGACGCCTGCAGGTTGGAGTTGCCACGGGCGCCGGACAGGGCGTCGGCACGCTGCACGTTGCGCAGCAGTTCGCGTGTGTTCTCGTCGTACTCGATGGCGATGATCGCGGTCGAGACGATCTCGAGGCCGCGGCCGCTCCACTGGTAGTTCTGCTCGACCGCAGCCGACAGGCTCTGGGCGAAGCCGATCGAGTCCTGCTGGATCTTGGTGATCCGGTTCCCCTTCGAGGGGTCGTTCGTGTACATCGAGAACGCCGGCGCCAGCGAGCCGACGACCTCGTTGAACAGCTGGGCGGCGGCATCGTTCTCGATGTCGGTGAAGTCGAACACCTTGCCCGGCTCGAGGTAGGTGGCGGGCACCCAGTTGCGCACGAACAGGATCGGGTCGACGATCCGCAGCGTGTAGGTGCCCCGGGTGATCGCGCCGACCTGGGCGTTCATGTAGGCGTCATCCCAGTAGATCTCGGACTGGGTGCCGAAGCGGTTGTTCGGCAGCTCCTTCAGCGTCACGAAGTAGGCGCGCTGCTGGGTGCCGGGTCGACCGCCGAACTTGAAGCGCTCCCACGACGTCGTGATCAGCGAGCTGACGAGGCCGTTGCCGGCGAAGATCGACTGCGAGTCCTGCGCCTCGCTGCTCCATTCGTAGGCGCCGGGCTCGGCGGCGAACCCGGTGATCGCACCCTGCTCCATGAGCACCAGGCCATAGCCCTCGGGCACGACGATCTTGCTGCCGTTGGTGATGACCCCGTCCGAGCCCTCGGTGTTCGACCCGCGTCCGGCGTTCTGGCCGCGGCGCACCGCAGCGAACAGCGCTGCCGTCGGGGCCAGCCCGTCGGGCACCGTGTAGAAGTCCTTCCACTGGTCGGCCAAGGTGCCGCCGAGTGCGCCGACTGCTGCCTGAATGAGCCCCATGTGCCTGATCCTTCTCCGTGGCCGGTGACGTTGCCGGAGTGTAGCGAGCGGCATCATCTGGTGAGCCCCCGGCGCACGTCGTGCTCGGGTCGTTCGATTGCTCAGCCGAGGCATCGCCCGACGACCAGCGTCGTGCCGCCCGCTGTCGGTGGCCGAAGGTCCCCGGAGGCCGGGCCCTTTGTCACGAACTGCATCGGCGTGGGACCTTTCCGTTCCCACGCCTCTCCCCGGAGACGTTCGTGACCTTAGGGTCGTGCTCCCCTACGTCGTTCCCCCATCCGGAGGATGCCCGTGTTCCGTCGAGGCGTCAGCTTGACGCTGTTGGCCGTGGTGTTGTTGGCGGGCGTGCTGGCCGCGCCCGGAGCCTCGGCGGCGTCGTCCGTTCCCCCCGGTCAGGCCGTGTCGGGCCAGGCCGCCGTCGCCCGCCTCGGCAGCCGGCTGCCTGCGGTGGCCAAGGCCAACGGCCTCAGTGTCGCCGAGTTGCAGAACCATCTGCTCACCGACCGGGCGCTGTTCGTCGACGCCAGCGACACGCTGCTCTACGTCGATGCGGCGGTGCCCGCCGGCACCGTGGCGGCGACCGCGTCGACGGCCACGCCGTTCGACCCGTCGATCCCCACCTCCGACGCCTTGCTGTTGCACAGCAAGCCGGGGGCGAGCCGGGTGATCTTCATCGACGTCGACGGCCACACCCTCAGCGGCACGGCGTGGAACAACTCGACCGGCGGCAACTGCTACGCCGAGCCCTACAGCATCGACAGTGACGGCACCACCTTCACCGCCGAGGAGCGCAACTCCATCATCAGCATGTGGAAGCGGGTGTCCGACGATTACGCACCCTTCGACGTCGATGTGACCACCGAGGACCCCGGCTACGCCGCCATCAACCGCTCCGGCAGCGGCGACAACCTCTTCGGGACCCGGGTCATCCTCACCAAGAGCACCTCGAACTGCCCCAACGGCCAGACGCTGTGGCAGTCGCTGTGCAACTCGGGCTGCGGCGGCATCGCCTACGTCGGTGTCTACGACAACACCGGGTCGGGCCACGACTACTACCAGCCGGCCATCGTGTTCCAGAACGGCACCGGATCGTCCGGGACCTACCCCAAGTACCCCGCGGAGGCCATGTCCCACGAGGTCGGCCACAACATCGGCCTCAGCCACGACGGCTGCGTGGCCAGCTGCGGCGGCTACTACCAGGGTCACGGCAGCTGGGCGCCGATCATGGGCGTCGGCTACTACAGGCCCATCGTGCAGTGGAGCAAGGGTGAGTACGCCGACGCCAACAACACCCAGAACGACTTCTCCGTCGCCGGGAGCAACGGGCTGCCGCTGCGGGCCGACGACCACGGCGACACCGCCGCCGCCGGTACCGTACTGACCGGTACGACGGTGTCCGCAGACGGCGTCATCAGCACCGCCGCCGACGTCGACGCCTTCCGGGTGCAGGCGGGAGCCGGCTCGGCGACCTTCACGGTGATCCCCGTGCCGACCAGCCCCAACCTCGACGTGAAGCTCGAGCTGCGTGACGACAGCGGCACGCTCGTCGCCGGCAACGACCCGGCGTCGGGCGGCAGCGGTGACACCTCGACCGGGATGTCGGCGTCGGTCACGGCCACGCTGACCGCGGGCTGGTACACCCTGCTCGTCGACGGTGTCGGCTACGGCGCCCCGCTGAACACCGGCTACTCCGACTTCGGCAGCCTCGGCTTCTACCGCCTCAGCGGCACCGTGGCCGCCCCGACCGGGCCGCCGACGGCCCGCATCACCGCCACGCCGAGGACCGGTGCCGGGCCGCTGACGGTGGCGTTCAACGGGTCGACCTCGTCGGACCCCGACGGCAGCGCCCTGACCTACGCCTGGGACTTCGGTGACGGCGGCACCTCGACGGCCACCAACCCGTCGTACACCTACACCACGGTGGGTACCTACACCGCCACCCTCACGGTGACCGATGCCGACAACCTGACCGGCACCGCCACGGTGGCCATCACCGTCAATGCGCCCCAGCCGCCGACGGCCCGCATCACCGCCACGCCGACCACCGGTCTCGCCCCGCTGACCGTGGCGTTCAACGGGTCGACCTCGTCGGACCCCGAGGGCGGCGCCCTGAGCTATGCGTGGGACTTCGGTGACGGCGGTACGTCGACGGCGACCAACCCGTCGTACACGTACACCACGCCGGGTACCTACACCGCCACCCTCACCGTGACCGACCCGCAGACCCTCACCGGCACGGCCACCGTGACCATCACGGTGAACGCGCGCATCGACGTGTCGGCGATCTCGGCCAGCGGGACCAGGGTGAG
Organism: uncultured Acidimicrobiia bacterium; assembly: GCA_903921205.1. Lineage (GTDB taxonomy): Bacteria > Actinomycetota > Acidimicrobiia > Acidimicrobiales > CAIXPF01 > CAIXPF01. Next base: position 6,337 of record CAIXPF010000099.1, read on the forward strand.
CAACTCCAACGTCTCGGCGACGGCGACCGTCACCGTGCGCGACGCGGCCGGCTCGCTGGTCGGCGGGGCCACGGTGACCGGCACCTGGTACGTCGGCACCAAGGCGGTGGTGAAGAACCGAACCGGCGTGACCGATGCGGGCGGTGTGGCGACGGTGACCTCGGGCAGCATCAAGGCCTCGAAGGGCAACATCGTCAAGTTCTGCGTGACGAACGTGACCAAGTCCGGCACCACCTGGAACCCGGCCCTGTTCGCCCCGACCACCTCGGGCACCGACTGCGCCACCTGGACGGCGACCTGATCGGATCGACCCGGCCCTGATGCCGCCCCGTTCCCCGGCGGGGGACGGGGCGGCAGCGCGTCCGGCGCCGGTCGGCGGTCCGGTGCGAGCGCGCCGGGGCGAAGACGTCGGGCCGAAGTGCGGCGTGCGGCGGCCTCGGTCTGGTCGGGCCGATCGTCACCCATCGTCGAACACGGCCGGTGGGCCTGCTTCCGCCCGGCGAGACCGGACCGCGACCTACCGCAGGGTACGGAATGGGGGGAGGGTGGGGGCCGGGTCTGTCGTACTGTTCCCGGAACCGCGCCGCGCGCCAGCGTGAACGCGCCCCTACAGCAGAGGAGAAGGACACGTCCGACAGTGGGGTTCTGGCCGCGACGAAGGTGGCCGCCGACATCAGTTTCGATTCGGTGATGGTCACCGACGCGCAGGGTGCCATCGTCTACGTCAACGCTGCGTTCGAGACCCTGACCGGGCATTCGCGCGCCGAGGTCATGGGCCAGAGCGCGAAGTTCCTGCAGGGTGCAGCCACCGACAGCGCCGTGATCGCACGCCTGACCGACGATCTCGCCAACGGCCGGGTGTTCGAAGGGCGGGCCATCAACTACAAGAAGGACGGGACTCCGTTCGTCATGCACTGGACGGTCGCCCCGGTGCAACCCGCCGACGGCACGTCGGTGACGCATTACGTCGCCGTGCAGCGGGTGCTCTCGCAGTAACGGCAAGGGGCCCGCTCCGCCGGCAGCGTGGCGGCGCGGGCGTCGGGCCGGCTTCGCTGCGCTGCTGGGAGCGGCACGGGTCGCCGCCAGCGCGTCCGGCGCCGCCGGTACCGTCGGGTGCGGATAACCTGGTCAACTGAGGAATGCCTGCGGCAGGTCGCGGGCCCGAGGGGAGTAGCCGTGAATCCGAGCATCGTGGGGTGGGCGCACACGCCCTTTGGCCGTTCCGAGGGAACGCTCGAGGATCTGATCGCCACGGTCACGCACGGCGCGATCGCCGATGCGGGCATCACCGCCGCCGACGTCGACGCCGTGTGGGTCGGCCACTTCAACTCCGGGCTCGTCAACGACGGCTTCCCGGCCTCGCTGACCCTGCAGGCCGACCAGGGTCTGCGTTGGAAGCCGGCCACCCGGGTCGAGAACGCCTGCGCCTCGGGCTCCGCCGCGCTGTACTCCGCCGCCCAGGCCATCCGGGCCGGCGATGCCAAGATCGCTCTCGTCGTCGGCGCCGAGAAGATGACCAGCCGCTCCACCGCCGAGGTGGGTGCCGCCCTCGGCGGCGCCGCCTACCAGCGCGAGGAGGCGGGCAAGACCTTCCCGCAGATCTTCGCCATGTACGCCGCGGCCTACTTCGAGGCGTTCGGCGACCACTCGGGCGACCTGGCCCAGATCGCTGCCAAGAACCACCGCAACGGGGTGAAGAACCCGCTGGCCCACATGCGCAAGGACGTCGGCTTCGACTTCTGCAACACCATCTCCGACAAGAACCCGATCGTCGCCGACCCGCTGCGGGTCACCGACTGCTCGCTGATCTCCGACGGTGCTGCGGCGCTCATCCTGGTGGCCGACGACGTCGCCGCCGACTTCGACCGGGCCGTGACCTTCCGCTCGATGGCCCACGTGCAGGACATCCTGCCGATGTCGCAGCGCAACCTGCTCGCCTTCGAGGGCCCGGCCCGGGCCTTCGCCACGGCGTTCCAGGGTGCCGGCATCAGCGTCAAGGACCTCGACTTCGCCGAGGTGCACGACTGCTTCACCATCGCCGAGCTGCTCTGCTACGAGGCAATGGGCCTCGCCGAGACCGGCAAGGGCTCCAACGTGATCGCCGCCGGAACCCCTTTCCCCGACGGCGACCTGCCGATCAACCTCTCCGGCGGTCTCAAGTCCAAGGGCCACCCGGTGGGCGCCACCGGCGTGTCGATGCACGTCATGGCGGCCATGCAGCTCACCGGCAACGCCGGCGAGTTCCAGAAGGAAGGCGCCGAGCTGGGCTGCGTGTTCAACATGGGCGGCTCCGGCGTGGCGAACTACTGCTCCGTGCTCGAACGACGCGGCTGAGCAACACCGAACGCGGCGAGCTCCGCCGCCGACCTCGCAGGCCCAGGTCCTCGGACCTGGGCCTTCGTCGTTGTTGGGCGACGGTTGCCGCGTCCGTCACGACATCAGCGCCACCAGTTGGTCGAGCGCGGCGCCCCAACCCTCGGCGAAGCCCATGGCGGCATGCTGGTCACGAACCTCGGTGCTCGGATGAACGGCGATCGCCCGGTAGTGGGTTCCGCCGTCAGAGGCAGCCTCGAGCTCGATCCGACCGGTGAAGGCGAGATCGCCTGCGCCGTTCGTGGGCGCGACGGGCCGGAAGCCTTCGCGCATGATGCTGGTGAAGACCAGCAGGCGGTTCGGCTCGACCTCGAGGTAGCAGCCGGCGTTGGGATGGCGCTCGCCCTCAGGGCTCTCCATGGTGGTGACGAAGCGCCCGCCCGGCCGCACGTCGAGATCGGCGGCGACGGTCTTCCACGGTGCCGGCGTGAACCACTGCAGCAACAGCGCCGGTTCGGTCCACGCCGCCCAGACCCGTGCGGGTGGGATCGGGATTGTCCGTTCGAGCACCAGGTCGAGAGCGGGGTCGGGGGTGAAGGGGCTCATCCGCCGATGCTACGACGGCCGTGGCCCGTCCTCGGTCGGGTCCGACCGGCGGTCAGGCGCCGGGCGACGGTCGATCGAGCACCCACGGGTTGTGCCCGCCCGGCGGCGGGTCGCCGGCGACGGTGGCCCGCACCATGATCCGCCGCTGGCCGTACGGAAAGGGCCGGCCGCGGTGGGCGACGCAGCGGTTGTCCCACAGGACCAGGTCGCCGGCGGACCAGCGGTGGGCGAAGGTCCGCGGCGGTTGGCAGGCCCAGTCGCACAGCTCGGCCAGGAACCGGCCGCTCTCCACGGGGTCCTCGCCCACGACGTGCACGGCGTGGCGGCCGAGGTACAGGTTGCGCCGGCCCGTTGCCGGATGGGTCCGCACCAGCGGCTGCTCCACCGGGGGCAGCGCCGCCCAGTCCTCCTCCGACAGCCAGTCGGCTGCGTCGGCCTGCTCCTGGCTCCAGCGGTAGGAGTGCACGGCACGCCGGCCTTCGACCAGGGCCCGTCGGTCGGGGTCGAGGTCGTCCCAGGCGGCGCGGAGGTCGGCGAACTCGGTCTCCCCGCCGGTGAGGGCCGCTTCCTTGCACGACAGCAGCGAGAACGTCGACGGGATGGGCTTGAAGGAGCTGTCCGTGTGCCACACCATGTTCGACTCGAGCATGCGGGCCACCATGCTGTTCGCGGTCACCAGGTCACCGTTGCTGCGCACGCTCGACAGGCGGGAGAACCGGGTGTCGCTGCGCGAGTTCAGCGCTCGCTCCAACGGCCCGAACCGGCGGGCGAACGCCAGGTGCTCGTCATCTGAGAGGAACTGGCCGGGGAACACCAGCACGGCGTAACGGTGCGCGAACTCCAGCACCGCATCGGCGTCGGCGACCGACAGGTCGGCCAGGGCGACCCCGGTCACCACCGCCCCGAAGCCTGCGTTGATCGGGTTCGCCTCGATCGGTGATCGTGCCATCGAGGGACATGATCGCGCGTCGCGGCCCGTGCTGCCGCGGCCGACCGATGGCGGCTACCGTGCGGGCGGATCGATCGGCACGAACCCGGGCGTGCAGAGATCCGGCACTGCGGAGATCCGGCCCTGCAAAGAGATGGAGACGACGAGATGACGGCGATGGACGGACTCGATGTGACGCCCCGGCTCGACAAGGCGCACCAGTCGGTGCTCCGGGCGACACCGCCGGACTTCCTCGACCTCAGCGACATCCCGAGGATGCGCCAGAAGTTCATCGATGCCATGGCCAAGATCACCAAGCCCCCGCGCCCCGAGGGCCTCGAGGTCAGCGATCACCGGCCCGACGACGACGTCATGGTGCGGGTGTACCGGCCGGCCGGGCTCGAGGCGGCGGCGCCGGCGCTGTACTGGATCCACGGCGGCGGCCTGGTGATGGGCACCGTCGAGATGGACGACGACTACTGCGCCGGCCTCGCCCACCGACTGAAGATCGTCGTGGCGTCCGTCGAGTACCGGCTCGCCCCCGACTTCCCCTACCCGGCGCCGCTCGAGGACTGCTACCGCGGGTTGCGCTGGCTGCACGACAACGCCGAGACACTCGGCGTGGACCGTGCCCGCATCGCCATCGGCGGGGCGTCCGGTGGCGGGGCGCTGTGCGCCGGGCTCGGACTGCTCGCCCGCGACCGGGCCGAGGTGCCGGTCTGCTTCCAGTTCCTGGTGTACCCGATGATCGACGATCGCAACGAGACCCCGATGTCGCACCAGATCCTCGATCCCCGGCTGTGGAACCGCACCGCCAACCTGATCGGCTGGAACTCCTACCTCGAGGGCCGCGCCGGGGCGGCGGACATCCCCTTCTACGCTGCGGCGTCACGGGCCACCGTCGAGGACCTCGCCGGGCTGCCGCCGACCTACATCAACGTCGGCGATCTCGACCTCTTCGTCGACGAGGACGTCGAGTACGCCCGCCGGTTGCGTCTGGCCGGGGTGCCCGTCGAGCTGCACGTGTACCCCGGGGCGTTCCACGGGTCGAACAACTCGGTGTCGCGTTCGCCGCTGTCGCGTCGTTGGAAGGCCGACGAGCGGGCCGCGTTGCACCGGGCCCTGCACGGCACCGAGATCGACGCCTAGGTCCGTGGCGCCCAGCCAGGACCGTGGCGTGGTCCCGCCGCCCAAGCCGTGCGTCGCATGCGGCCGGACCATGACCTGGCGCGCCGCATGGACTGCCAACTGGGAGTCGGTGCGCTACTGCTCCGAACGGTGCCGACGACGGCGGGTCAGGCCGGTCGACGCCGCGCTCGAGGAGGCGATCCGGTCCCTCCTCGACGGCCGCGCCCGCGATGCCAGCATCTGCCCCAGCGAAGCGGCACGATCGGTCGACCCCGATGGGTGGCGTGAGCTGATGGAGCCCGCCCGGGCCGCGGCCCGCCGCCTGGTGGCAGCCGGGGAGGTGGAGATCACCCAGCGGGGCCGGGTGGTCGACCCGTCCACCTGCAAGGGGCCGATCCGGGTGCGCCGTACCCGACGGGATGGCGTATGAGCACCACGGTCGCCCTGCTGCTGTCGGTTCATCTGCTCGCCACGGCGGCGATGGTGGGCTTGATCTGGTTCGTCCAGGTCGTCCACTACCCGCTGTTCGCCGCGGTCGGTGCCGAGCGGTTCCTCGCCTACGAGGCGGCGCACCAGCGTCTGACGTCCTACGTGGTCGGGCCGCCCATGGCGGTGGAGGGCGTGACGGCGTTGGCCCTGCTGGTGGCTGCACCCGACGGTGTCGGCCGGATGTGGCCGCTGGTCGGCCTGGCGTTGCTCGCCGCGATCCATGCCAGCACGGTGCTGCTGCAGGTGCCGGCCCACGGCCGGCTCGCACAGGACGGTGATCCTGCGGTGATGCGCCGACTGGTGCGCACGAACTGGATCCGCACCGTCGGCTGGTCGGCACGTGCTGGTGTGGCCGTCGCCATGTTGGTCGGGGCGGCCATCGCCTGAATGCGCCCCGGTGCGGGCGGGTACCGACCGGTCTGGTACCGACCGGTCTGGTACCAACCGGTCCGGTACCGACCGGTCCGGTACCGACCGGTCTGGTACCGCTCGGTTCCGTCGGGGGGAGAATGGCCCTTGCGGCTCGGGACTTTCACGGATCTGTCCCAAAGCCATTCGGCATGAGCGGGCACCATCTTCGGGCCCTGTCCTCGGGTGCACCCACCGGTGCACTGTGGGCAGTGACGGCGCGTGCATCGGCACGCCGGAAGCTGGAGGGCAGGCCATGGACGTGATGCGTAAGGAAACCCCGGCAGGAACGACCCCTGCGGGCGCCGGCGACGGCACCTCGACACCGCCGCCGGCGGTGGCACCGCCGGCGGAGAAGCGCCGCCGTGGGCCCTGGCCGATGGTGGCGGGCGCCGTCGTCGCCGTGGCCCTGTCGGGCTCGATGCTGGTCTTCGGGCTGAACCAGCAGTCCGCGGCGTCGGACTGGAAGGCCAAGGCCGACACCTCGGCCGAGTTGCTCGAGACGGCCCGAACCGATCTCACCGTCGCCCGGACGGAGTCGGACGCGGCAAAGGCGTCGCGTGACACGGCCCTGGGGGAGACCGCGACCGTGCGGGCCGACCTCGGCCGCATCACCAGCCAGCGCGACCAGATGCGGGCGCAACTCCTGGCGGGCAAGTCCGTGCTGGCCGGACTCGACGACTGCATCGATGACCATGACGGGCTGATCGCGGCGTTCGTCGACTTCCTCAACGGCGTCGGGACCCAGACCGCTCTGCAGAACGCCATCAACACCCATGACACGCACTGCGCCGCTGCGTACGCCACCGCGCAGCAGTGGTTCGATGCGGTCTCGGCGCTCGGCGTCTGACGCCCGGCGGACCGGCGGTCCGGCGCGGTCACCCGCACCGGGCACGCCGGTGACCGTTGGGACCTCGGGCGTGGCGACGCGTCCGATGCGGTGGGCCCCGTTGCTGGTGCTGCTGCTGGCCGGCTCGTGCGTCGCCGGACCCGGCGGCGGTACCGATGCCGCTCCGGCGAGCAAGCCCGTGCCGGCCGGGGTGTCATCGACCGTACCAGGTGGTATGACAGGTCTCGAGCTGGCCCTCGGGGCCACGGTGCGGGTCCTTGTGGAGACCTGCGAAGGGGGCCGCATGGGCAGTGGGTTCGTCGTCGACGACCACACCGTGCTGACGAATCGCCACGTGGTCGAGGGCGCCCAGGAGATCCGGGTCGAGACCCGTGACGGCACGCCGCTGGAGGTCGAGAGTGCCGACGAATCGGACTACGTCGATCTCGGCATCATCCACATCGCGCCGACCTCCATCGTCCCGTTGTCCCTTGCTGGAGGCGACGCCGCCCGGGGCACGGCGGTACGGGTGCTCGGCTACCCGCTCAACGGCCCGCTCACCACCACCGGGGGACTGGTCGCCGAGTACGTGGTCGACGACTCGATCAGCGCCGTCGACCCGGTCATCCGGTTGAACGTCGACCTCAACCCCGGCAACTCCGGCGGCCCGGTCATCGATCCGGGTGGCCGGGTGGCCGGCATCGCCTACGCCTCGGAACGTTCGACCGGGTACGGACTGGCCGTGGCGGCCTCGACCGTCGAGGCGGCCCGGCGCGACCTCAACGGGTTGCACCCCGTCGAGGCCTGTTCCTGACCGGCACCGAACCGGCCCGGAGCGCGGTGACTGCCGGTGCCGGGCCGGTTCGGTGCCGACAGACGGGCCTGCGGCTTCAGGTCGTGCTCGGGCGGTGTGCGAGGATGGCGGTCGTGACCCGGATCCATCTCGACGGTCCCGCCCCGAGCATGATGACCCCGGCCGAGCGTCGCCTCGACCTGTTCCGACGTGTCGATGCCGCCGGCGACGCCCTCGCGGCGAGCGAGGACGACGGCAACCGCCTCGGCCGCCTCGCCGACCCCGCGGTGCAGGCGTTGCGCGCTGCCGGCCTCATCGCCCTGAAGGTGCCGCTCGAGTGCGGCGGCTTCGAGGCCGAACCGGCGTTGCAGTACGAGGTGTTCGAGCGTGTCGCCCTGGCCAACCCCGCAGCGGCATGGTGCCTGTTCATCCACGCCGACGTGTTGGGTGTGGCCTGCGCCCGGTTCTCCGACGATGCTCTCGACGTGCTCTTCGCACACGATCCGTTGCCGATGCTCTGCGGCGGGGGAGGGTTGAAGCCCTGCAGCCTGACCCGGGTCGAAGGTGGCTATCGCCTCAGCGGTACCTGCCGGTATGGCAGCGGGATGAGCGAAGCGTCGTGGGTGACACTCTCCGGTGTGGTGCGCCACGACGACGGCCGTCTCGAGCCGCGCATCTGCTTCCTGCCCAAGGGCGACCTGCAGGTCGACGAGGCCGGCTGGGACATGTCCGGCATGCGGGGGACCGGCAGCTTCGACTACCGGGCCGACGAGGTGTTCGTGCCCGAGATGATGACCCGCTCGGCGCTGCTGCCGCCGCAGCGCGGTGGTCGGATGTACCGCACCGGCCAGATGGGCTACCTCGGCCACAGCATCCCGGCGGTGGCGTGGGGCATCGTCGGCAGGGCACTCGACCGCATCGTCGACGACGCGGGCGAGCTCAGCCGTGGCTACCAGCAGCCGACCCGTCTGGGTGAACGGCAGGCCTTCACTCGCTTCCTCGGTGAGGCCGCCCAGAAGCGCCGGGCGGCGCGGGCGCTGATGATGGCCGACGGCGAGGAACTGATGGCCGCCGTCGACCGGGGTGATCCGCTGCCCCCGCTCGAGGCGGCCACCCGTTCCGCCGGTGCGTGGGTGTGCCGGCTCGCCGTCGAGGTGATGACCGACCTCGTGCGTCATGCCGGTGGGTCGGTGCTGCGAGAGGGGTCGCCCTACGAACGGGCGCTGCGCGACGTCACCGTGGCGGCGAGCCACATCGTGGTCGACGAGTCGGCCCACGAGAACCTGGCCCGGGCCATGCTGGGCCACGAGGGCGCCAACCTGATGGCCTGAGACCTCTCGCCCGGCGCCGTGGGGATCCACTGAGTACCGTCGGGCCATGATCTCTGCGGACTCGCATGTGGTGGAGCCGGCCGAGGTGTTCGCGGGGCTGGCCGAGCGGTTCGGCGACGAGGCCCCGCGCATCGTGTGCCACGACGACGTTCCCGACCTGATGTACGTGCCGGCCTCCCGCCAGCGGGGCCTGCCCCCGGCGCGGCTCGGCATCGCCGGGTTCCGGCTCGACGCGGCCAGCGGCCTGGCGGTCGACCCGGCGGTCGGGGTCAAACCCGATCCCGAGGACCCCGACGACCCGGCGGTGGTTGCCCTGTGCCGTGGCGGGTACGCGGCGCTGCGCGCCGGCATCGCCGATCCGGCCGAGCGGCTCGCCGATCAGGACGTCGACGGGGTCCGGGCCGAGGTGCTCTACCCCAGCGCGTTCTTCACCGTGTTCGGGTACCGGAACACCGAGCTGGTCGTCGCGGCGTTCCGGAACTACAACGCCTGGCTGGCGGAGTACTGCTCGGCGGCCCCCGACCGCCTGCTCGGTGCTCCGCTCATCCCGTTGCACGACCCCGATGCCGGACTTGCCGAGCTCGAGAAGGCCGTCGAGCGCGGGGCCCGTACGGCCTGCATCCCGTGCCGGGCCCCGGCCGGCCGGCCGTACCGCGACGCCGCCTACGAGCCGATCTGGCGCGTCGCCGCCGAGGCCGGGCTGCCGCTCGCCCTGCACATCGGCACCAACGGGCCCGGCCCGGGTGCCGGTGCTGCCGGTGGTGCTCGGCGACGGCCGGCACCGGATCCCATCGCGGTCTACGCGGGGGCCACCTCGGTGATCGGTGACACGCTGGCCGAGCTCATCGGCCAGGGGGTGCCCGCCCGTCACCCGAGGCTGACCTTCGTGGTGTCGGAGTTCAACGCAGGCTGGCTGCCGAACTTCCTCGACCGGCTCGACCAGGGGATGCAGCGCAACCCCACGGCGGCGAGCCGCGATCTCGATCGCCTGCCGAGCCAGTACTGGCGGACGAACTTCAAGGCCACCATCGAGGACGATCGCAGCGCCGTGCTGGTGCGCGAGTTGCTGGGTACCGAGACGTTGCTGTGGGGCAACGACTACCCGCATCGTGACAGCACCTGGCCACGTTCGCGGGCAGTGGTCGACACGGTGATGGCCGGTGTGCCCGACCCGGAACGGCAGCTCATGGTCGAGGGCAACGCCGTCGCGCTCTACGGGATCGTCTGAAGCCACTCGGCCGGCCATACCTAAAGGTATGACCGGCCGGGTGGGCTACCCGGTGCGCGCCGGGTGGACCTGGGCGGTGTCCGGGTCTGCTCAGGCCTGCTTGCGGACCAGGCGGAACACCGGGATGACCCGCGGAGCGGCCTTCTCGGCGTACTTGTTGAACACCGGCAGCTCCGCCGCCTGCGCGGCGTACAGCCGGTCGCGGTCGGCGCCCTCGGTCAGCACCGCAGTGCCCTCGTAGCGATCGGTCCCGACCTCGATGACGATGTCGGGGTTGGCCTTGAGGTTGTGGTACCAGTTCGGGTTGGTCGGTGCGCCACCCATCGAGGCGATGATCACCAGGTCGTCACCGTCGGTCGAATAGGCCAGCGGTGCACACAGCTCGCGGCCGGACTTGGCGCCCTTCATGGTGACCAGCACGATCGGGGTGTTCTCGAACGGCGGGCCGCAGCGGCCCTCGTTGGCGCGGAACTCGGCGATGGCCTTCTCGTTCATGGCCAGGAAATCGATGGGCATGGCTATCCCTTTCGTGTCGTGGAACGTGTGTCGTGGAACGTGTGACTGGAAGGTGCGGCCGGAAACGTACGGATGGGTACGGTACGGACGCCGTGGATGGCCTCAGACGTCGAGGCGGAACTTTCCGTCGCCGAGGTTCACCATCCGGCCCGCCGACGGGTCGGCGAAGTGGGTGCCGATGACCAGCGCACCCGATTCGGCCCAGCGGGCGAAGGCGGCCTTGCGGCTGGCCCGCGACATGACCTGGTCGGTGTCGACCACCGCCGCGAGCTCGGGGTCGTCGATCTGCAGCGGGGAGTGGACCATGTCGCCGGTGATGATCGCCCGCTCGCCGGCGGATTCGATGACCAGCGAGATGTGGCCAGGGGTGTGGCCCGGCGTCGACTCGAACCAGACGTTGTCGCTGATGCGATGGTCGACCCCCACCAGGTCGGCCAGGCCGGCGTCGTGGATGGGGGCGACCGAGTCGCCGAACACGTCGTCGCCGAAGAGGTCGGGGGTGTTCTTCCAGTGCTCGTACTCGGTCTTGGCGAACAGGTACCGGGCGTTGGCGAAGGTCGGGACCCAGTTGCCGGCCACCAGGCGGGTGTTCCAGCCGACGTGGTCGATGTGCAGGTGGGTGCACACCACCTCGGTGATCGACTCGGGCGGGTAGCCGGCTGCGGTCAGGTCCTCGAGGAAGGGCAGCTGCAGGTTGTTCCAGTCAGGGCTGTGGCGGACCTTGTCGTTGCCCACGCAGGTGTCGACCGCGATGCGGTGGCCGCCCACCTCGACGACGAGGCACTGGATGCGCATCAGCAGGAAGCCCTCGTCGCTGACGAAGTGGGGCCGGATCCATCCGGCGGTGTCGGCCCGGTCGAGCACGTCCTGCTTGGACAGCTCCTTGAACAGGAACCGGGGCGAGGTCGGCCCCTGGCTCTCCAGAATCGAGGTGATGGTGGCGTCGCCGACCTTCCACTGCAGCATGTCGCTCTGTCTCCCCCGGCCGATCGGATCGGCCCGATGTCGCGCCGCCCGTGCGGCTCGTCGCACGGTACTGCATCGGCCACGGCGCGGTCCCGGGCCGCCCGGGTCCTCGGCCCGTCCGGCTCCGGCGCTCGTTCAGGTCGCGCCGGTCGGTCAGGTCGTGCGGAACACCGGCGCGGTGGCGGTGGTCGGGTAGCCGCCCCGCACGGCCCCGGCACGCACGTCGCCGAAGTAGCCGGCGAAGCTGCGGGGCAGCTCACGCCCGTTGGGCAGGCAGAGGAACAGCCGCAAGAGGTGGCGGCGCTGCTCGGGATCGTCGGCGGTGTCGGTGAACGCGGTGCGCAGGTGGAACGTGGTCTGGTTGTTGGTGAACAGCATCGTGCCCGGCTCGAGGTGCCGCATCAGCCCGAAGCCGGGCTCACGGGCGACCGCGCCGACGTAGCGGACGGCCTCCTCCTGGGCGGCGCTGAGTGGCGGGGCGCCGGCGTTGCGGTGGGCGAGCAGGATGTTGGTGCTCACGTAGGCACAGGCGGTGTGGTCGCCGACCCGGCCGTAGACCGGCATCTGGTACCACGGCTGGGCACCGGCCGGCTCGTTGGACTGCCAGCTGACCGGGAACGGCTCGTACAGCAACGCCATCAGGTCGGGGCGGCGGCGCAGGATCTCGTTGTGGACCGCCACCGAGCTGGCGAAGCCGGAACTGCCCCCGGCGGTGGCCTGGCACAGGAAGAACAGCGCGGACACATCGGCGGCGTCGGAGTGCCAGCCCAGCTCGACGTTGGAGGTGTAGCCCCGTCCGGCCTTGCCGGTGATCCCGGTGCCGAGGTCGCGCACGTCGCCGATGACGTCACCCCGGCTGGACTGGGCCAGTGCGGTGCCCAGGTGCAGCCCGATGCCCCACCACAGGGCGCGCAGCTCGTCCTTGGTGAGCGACTGCACCGGGAACCCTCCGAGCAGGGCCACCCCGCAGCCGTCCACCAGCTCGCGACGCACACCGTCGAGGGCGGCGGCGAAGCGGGGGAGTGGGAAGTCGGCGGCCGTCCAGGCGGCGAGGTCGCGCAGGCCGTGGCGGGCCCCGGCGTGGCGGAGGGCGTCGAGCAGCTCACCCACCTCGTCGCCGGTCAGGTCACGACACCAGTCGGTGCGGGCCTCGAGGTCGGCAGCGAGCCAGCAGGCGGCGTTGTCGACGATGCGGGGTGCCTGGTCGTCCACCGGCCCATGTTCGCAGATCGCCGGAGCCCACCGGGCGCCGACGGTTCAGTCGGCCGGGATCAGCCGGGTGAAGTCGACCGACACGAACAGGCCCTCGGCGACGGCCAGGACCCGGTCGCCGTGGCGGACCTCGCCTGCGGCGAAGATCTTGCGGCCCTCGACCCGCTCGACCCAACCGGTGGCCACCAGGTCGGCGTGCAGCGGGGTCGGCGCGCGGTAGGTCACCTCGAGCCGGGCGGTCATGCCGGGGCTGTTGGTGCCGGCCTGGGCCGCACCGAGCACCTCGTCGAGGACCGCGGCGACGAAGCCGCCGTGGACGTGCCCGGGCGGGCCCTCGTAGAGGTCGCCGAAGCGCACGGTGCCGACGATCCGGCCGTCGTGCTGGGACAGCTGCATCGGTGGGGCGATGGGGTTGGCCGCCCCCATGAACGGGCTGTGGTCGAAATGGGCGAAGGTCTCCGCCCCGCCCGGGGCCAGCTCGCCGGCGGTCATCCGGGCGACCATCTCGGCGATGGTGAGCTTCGGTTGGCGAGGGTGGGGGGCGAGCACGGCGCGCAGCTGTCCGACCTGTGCGGCGAGCCCGTCGAGTACCGCCGCCGGCGCGGTGGTGAGGTTCAGGGCGTTCATCAGCGCCCGCAGCTCGGCGGCGAGGCGGAACTGGGCGGCGAGATCGGCCGGGAGCTCGCGCTGTTCCCAGGCGGCGAAGCGCTCGGCGAAGTTGATCGCCGGCGGCGTGGGTTGGTCGGTCATGTCATCATCCCCGCAGGATCGAGGGCCCGGTGCCATCCGGGGGTCCGGGCAGGTCCCGGTCGGCCCGGCGCAACGGCACGGCAGCCGCGTCCGGCCGGGGGCGAGCTGCGAAGCTAGCGGGTCGGGCGCGCCGGGACGGCCACGGGGCTACGGTTCAGGCCGCAGGTCGCAGGGCGGACCGCGCCGGTCCGCCGCGTCTGTCGCCGATCGAGGGGAGCTTGCGTGGACAGCGACGCAACCGAGGACCAGCGAGCACTGCTCGACGTGTCGGTCCGGTTCATGGAGGAGACGTGCCCGCCGGCCGTCGTGCGCGACGCCGAACGCCGCGACGCCGCGTTCGCTGCGGGCTACCGCAGCCAGGCCGCAGAGTTGGGCTGGTTCTCGATGCTGGTGCCCGAGGCGCTCGGCGGTGGCAGCCTGTCGGGCAACGGGGTGCTCGACGCAGCCCTGATCGCCTATCTGCGCGGTGGGCGGCTGCAGCCGGGGGCCTTCGTCGGCACCAACGTGGTGGCCGACGCCATCGCCCGTGCCGGTGGCGCACGGCTGCAGGCCGAGGTGCTGCCGGCCCTCGTCGCCGGTGAGGCGTCCGCCGCCTGGGCCCTCGCCGCCACCGCCGGTGCCGGTTCGCCCGCCGCCGGGGTCGACGCCCGTACCGACGGCACCGGCGGGCTGGTGCTCAGCGGCGCCAAGACCGCGGTGCTCGACGTCGAGCCGGGCGGATGGCTGCTGGTCACCGCCTCCTCGCCCGACGGACCGGTGCAGGCCGTGGTGGCCGCCGACGCCCCCGGCGTCGGGATCGTGGCACTCGACTCGCTCGATCTCAGCCGCCGTTTCTCCGAGGTGCGCCTCGACGGGGTGGTCGTCGCCGCCGACGCGGTGCTCGGTGATGCCGGCAGCACCGCCGCCCTGGTCGACCATCAGCTGGCGGTCGCCGCCACCCTGCTGGCCGCCGAGTGTGTCGGGGCCATGGACGCCGAGTTCGCCATGACCCTGCAGTACGCCAAGGACCGCATCGCCTTCGGGCGGCCCATCGGCTCGTTCCAGGCCATCAAGCACGTGCTGGCCGACACCAGCCTGGCGGTCGAGATGAGCAAGGCCATCACCCTGGCCGCCGCCCGGACCCTGGGTTCGCAGGACGATCACGGCCCCGCGGCGGCGAGCATGGCCAAGGCGCTGGTCGGCGACTCGGCGATCGACCTGGCGCAGAACTGTTTCCAGGTGTTCGGCGGGATCGGCTACACGTGGGAGCACGACCAGCACCTGTACCTGCGGCGCGTGACCAGCGACGCCGGCCTGTTCGGCGATGCGGCCTGGCACCGCGAGCACCTCTGTCAACTGTCCGGGATCTGAGAGCGAGGGGACGCAACGATGAACGACACGATGATCGACGTCGAGGACTTCCGGCGCGAGGCCCGGGCCTGGATCGCCGCCAACCTCGAGCCCCGGGAACGGGTGCGAGCGGGCCGGGTGGTCGGTGAGGTGACCACCCACGAACAGATCGACGAGGCCCGGGCGCTGCAGCGCAAGCTGTTCGACGGCGGCTACGCCGGGATCTCCTATCCGGCCGAGTACGGCGGGCGGGGCCTCACCCCGGCCCACGAGCAAGCCTTCCGGGAGGAGGCCGCGGGGTATGTCACCCCCGATTTCGGGGTGGTCGGCGTGGTGACGATGGGGGCGATCGGCCGTTCCATCGCCGAGCACGCCTCACCGGAGTTCTGCCGCCGCCACATCCCGGCGATCCTGCGCGGCGACGAGATGTGGTGCCAGTTCTACTCCGAGCCCGAGGCCGGCTCCGACCTCGCCGGCATCCGGACCCGGGCCACCCGCGACGGCGACCGGTGGGTCATCAGCGGCTCGAAGATCTGGTCGAGCGGCGCGTACCTGGCCGACTGGGCCATGTGCCTGGCCCGTACCGACTGGGATGTTCCCAAGCACCGCGGGCTCACCTGGTTCGCCATCCCCTGCGATGCCAAGGGCGTCACCATCCGCCAGATACGCCAGATCAATGGCGGGGCCGAGTTCTGCGAGGAGTTCCTCGACGAGGTCGAGGTCACCGAGGACGACATCATCGGTGAGGTCAACCGGGGTTGGGCGGTGACCCAGACCATGCTGGTCTACGAGCGTGGCGCCGGCGAGACCGCGACCCCGACCGAGCCCAGGGCCCTGGCCCCCGACCTGGTGGCCCTGGCCCGACGCGTCGGTCGCATCGAGGACCCTGCGGCTCGGCAGGCCATCGCCCGGGCTCACATCAACGACTACGCCCAGTTCCATCTCGGCCGGCGTATCGCCGACCGACTCGAGCACTCGCACAACCCCGACCATGCGGTGGCCGCCTACTCCAAGC
Organism: uncultured Acidimicrobiia bacterium; assembly: GCA_903921205.1. Classification (GTDB taxonomy): domain Bacteria; phylum Actinomycetota; class Acidimicrobiia; order Acidimicrobiales; family CAIXPF01; genus CAIXPF01. The sequence goes on from CAIXPF010000099.1 coordinate 22,178, forward strand.
TGGCGGCGGGCGTGTACACCCCGCTGCGGGCCCGGCTCGGTATGGAGATCGGCGGCCCGGCGGCGCTGGCGTGGGCCATCGGCGACGAGGCCGAGGGCCGTCCGGCGTTGGACTACCTCAACGGACGGCGCATCTCGATCGCCGCCGGCACCAACGAGGTGCAGCGCAACGGCATCGGCGAGCGGGTGCTGGGCCTGCCCCGCGAACCGAGCTTCGACACCAACAAGGCGTTCAACGAGGTGCTGCGCAATGCCCGTAACTGGGATGGCAAGGTCGGCTGAGGCCGGCCGGGTGGGCGTGGTCGGCTGAGGCCGGCCGGGTGGGCGTGGTCGGCTGAGGCCGGCCGGGCCGGCGGCCGGTGCCGGACCTCCAGGGTTCGGCACCGGCTGTCGTCCGGCTGTCGTCAGGCCGTGGTGGCGCTGCGGGCCGGACGGAACACGTAGGGCTCGAGGGTCTCCTGAGCCCAGGCCCGTCGCCGGCCGGCCTCCTTGCCGCCGTAGTAGGACAGCGCGCCGGGCTCGGCCCGGCCGTAGCCGTTGAAGTTCGACAGGCAGTCGCGCAGCGGCGCGCTGGCCAGGTCGGCCTCGGCGCAGTGCTGCGCCCAGCTCAACTCGGCGTCCTCGACGATGTCCACCACACCGTGGCCGGCGTCGCGCATCGTCGTGAGCAGCCACAGCACGTAGTCGGTGTGGTCCTCGATGGCGTCGGTGAAGTTGAAGCTGCCGCCGGTGCCCTGCGGGCCGGCCACGATCAGCAGGTTCGGGAAGCCGTTGGTGTGCAGCCCCAGGAACGTGCGCGTGCCCTCCTGCTGCCACTTGTCGGCGATGCTGCGGCCGCCGACGCCACGTACGTGGCCGAGGGTCTCGCGGGACATGAAGTCGAACCCGGTCGCGTAGATCAACACGTCGAGGTCGTACTGGACGCCGTCGTGGACCACGCCGCGTTCGTTGATCTGCTGCACCCCGAGCGGGGCGACGTCGACCAGGGTCACGTTCGGCCGGTTGAAGGTGGGCAGGAACTCGTCGTGGAAGGTGGGCCGCTTGCAGCCGTAGGGGTAGTACGGCTTGAGGGCCTCGGCGGTCTTGGGGTCGACGATGATGGCGTCGATGCGGTCACGGATCTGCTCCATGATGCGGAAGCTGGCCTCGAGCTCGGCCTGGATCCGCTCCTCGCGGGTCGGGCGCGGGCCGTCCTTGCTGCGGCGCCGTCCCGCCGCCTCGGTCCTGCCGGCGAGGAAATCGTCGTTGGCCTGCAGGGCCCGGCGGCCGATCAGCTGTGCGAAACGGGTCCGGCGGGCCTTGGCCCAGCCCGGCTCGTGCTTCCACTCCTCGATCTGCTGCTCACTGGTGGCCCGCTGGTCGCGCACGTCGATGGTCGACGGGGTGCGCTGGAACACGTACAGGTGGCCGACGACCTTGGCGATCTCGGGGATGACCTGCACGGCGGTGGCGCCGGTGCCGATGATGCCGACGCGCTTGCCCTCGAGGCTGACGTCGTAGTCCCAGCGCGAGGTGTGGAACGACTCGCCGGCAAAGGTCTCCATGCCGGGGATGCGTGCGAGGCGCGGCGTGGTGAGCACCCCGTTGGCCATGATCACGAAGCGGGCCTGCATGGCGTCACCCCGCTTGGAGCGCACCGTCCAGCGTTCGGTGGCCTCGTCCCAGTCGACGCCGGTGACCTCGGTGTGGAACAGGCAGTGGTCGTAGAAGCCGAACTTCTCGGCCATTTTCTGGCAGTACTCGAAGATCTCGAAGCCCGACGCGAACTTCATCGTCGGGAAGTACTCCATCTCCTCGAGCAGCGGGAAGTACGAGTACGCCTCGACGTCGCAGGCGATGCCGGGGTAGCGGTTCCAGTACCAGGTACCGCCGACGTCGCCGCCCTTCTCGCAGAAGCGGATGTCGGTGAAACCGGCCCGGGACAGCTTGTACCACAGCAACAGGCCCGCGAACCCGGCGCCGACCACCACGATGTCGCACTTGTCGGTGAGGGCCTCGCGTTCGACCGGGGCGGTCGAATAGTGGTCCTCGAGGTAGCGGGCGAAGGTGCCCTCCATGGCGATGTAGTCGTCGGTGCCCTTGCGCACGTCGTTGAAGGCCCGGTAGCGGGCCTGTTCCTCGGCGTCGAAGTGGGCGCCGGGCTTCAACGCCGGCAGGGCCAGCTTGGCCGGGTCGTCGATGACGTCGTAGCCCTTGCCGGCGACCCGCTCGGAGGCCTTCTCGGCCCGGGTGTTGAACAGCTTGTGCCCGGTTGCAGGGTCGATACGGACTGCCGGATGGGCTGGGGATGTCATGAACCACACTCCAAGTTCGAACTCGTCGGGAACCGTGTCCCGGACGCTGCTGCCGTGGCGCTCAGGCTATCGCTGCAGCGGCCGGTGGTTTCCGGTGGGCGACCGGGGCGAAGGTCACAACCTCGCCCACCCCGGTCTGCGCCTCGTGCGACGCCGGATGTGCAACGGTAGGGGCATCCACCCGCAGGTCCCGGTCGGTGCAGGCGGGTGCGACCGTGAGCGTCCCGATCGAGGAGCGTGCCGCATGGACGGACCCTGTACCCCTTTCGACCTCGCCGACCCGACGGCGCTCGCCGATGGGCTCGACGACACCCGTGGCGGGGAGGGTGAGGTCTGGCTCACGGTCGCCCCGCAGGAGCAGCCGGTCCTCGAGCGCAAGGGCCTGCTCGGCCGGCGCAAGCAGGAACCGGCCGGATGGTGCGTGGCGGCCCAGGACTGGTCGAGACGCCGTGATCCCGCGGAGTGGACGATCTGGATGACCGTGCCGAAGGGTCCGCCGCTGAGCCGGCGCGGGATCGCCCTGCCGTCGGGGGCCGAGGTCGAGACCGAGTCCGAGGTCGACGCGTTGCTCCGCCTGCCGCCGGGCACGGATGCGTCGATCGTGGCCGGGGAGCTGTGCCGCTTCGCCGCTGCCCTGATCGCCCCGGCGGCACCGGGCGGGTGGTTCTGGCGGGTCGGCGACACGTTCCTGCCGTACTACCGCATCGAGTACTGGGACGTCTGAACGCCGCCGGGTCGGGTCGTTCCCGCCGGCCCGCTCGGGGCCGGCGGGGGACCGGTCAGCGGGCCGACTTCCAGGTGGGGTAGTCCACCACGGGAAGCCCGGCGTCCTTCCAGCCGCGGAAGCCGGTGACGATGTGCGACACGCGCTCGAGGCCCATGTCCTTGAGGGTCTTCGCGGACAAACTTGTCCGCCCGCCCCCCGCTCAATACAGGATGAACTCGCGGTCCTCGTTGAAGACCTCGCGGAAATAGGGCGACTCCGGGTCGATCCAGAACTCGAGCATGCCTCGCGGCGCATGCATCGCACCGGGGATCACCCCGTCGCGCTCGAGCTCCCGCACGTCGCGTACGTCGATGAGGAGGGCGCCCTCCTGCTCGACCCGGCGACGCGCTTCCTCGGGGGCATGGTTGTCGATGTGCTTGCGGGCTTCGTCGATCATCTGCTGGACCGACTTCTTCATGTTGAGCGTCACCCGATGCACTCCTTTCGTTGAACGATGAGCGGATCATGGCACGCCTCGGTGTGCCGTGCCCTCAGCGTGCCGTGCCCTCGGCGTCGGGCTGCACCAGGACACCGGCCTCACGCAGCGCGGCGATGGTGCCGGGGTCGAGCCCGAGGACCGAACGCAGGACCTCCTCGTTCGACTCGCCCTGGGTGGCGGGCCGGCCGTGCAGGCCGACCTCGTAGCCGCTTGCCCGTACCGTCGAGTACGGCAGCCGCAGGGTTCCGCCGTTGCGGTCCTCGACGGTGGTGAAGGCGCCCCGTTCGACCGACCACGGGTCGTCGGGGATGTCGCCGAGGCGGCGGATGGCACCCACCGGCAGCTTCATCGGCTCCATGGCCGCCTCGAGGGCGTCGCGGTCGGGGAAGGTCGCCGCCCACGCCCGCACGATCTCGCTCATCTCGGCGACGTGCTCGAAACGGGCCCGTTGGTTGGCGAAGCGCGGGTCGGCCAGCAGCTCGGTACGGCCCATGCACCGGGTGAATGCCGGGAAGGTGGTCGCCGGGTTGCCGGGCAACTGGGCGAAACGGCCGTCGGCGGTGCGCACGATGAACGCCTTGGCCGGCCAGAAGGTGGGGATCTCGCCCTGCATGCCGCCGTTGGCCTCGATACCGGTCCACTCCATCATGGCCAGCATGGTCTCGGCCATCGACACGTCGAGATGGGTGCCCCGTCCCGTCCGGCTCCGGCCGAACAGGGCGGCGCAGATGGCGGTCGCAGCCTGCGAGCCGACAGCGAAGTCGGCGTGGGACACCGGCTCCGGCTGCGGATCGAGGCCCCGGGGCTCGGCGCCGAGGTCGATCAGGCCCATCTCGGCGTGGATGATCGGGGCGTAGGCGCGGCGGCGGGCGGCCGGGCCGGTCTGGCCGTAGCCGGAGATCGAGCAGTAGATCAGCTCGGGCTTCGCGGCGAGCAGCTCGTCGGGGCCGAGGCCGAGCCGGGCCATCACGCCGGGCCGGAAGTTCTCGACCACCACATCGGCGGCGAGCGCGAGATCCCGGGCGACGGCGCGGCCCTCCGGCTGGTCGAGATCGAGGCAGATGCAGGTCTTGCCGCAGTTCACCTGGGACCAGATGACCGAGATGCCGTTGCCCCGCACCGGCCGTGCGCGGCGCATCATGTCGCCCTCGGGCGGCTCGATCTTGATGACCTCGGCGCCGAGGTTCACCAGCGCCTGGGTGCAGGACGGTCCGGCGATGACACGGGTGAAGTCGGCGACCCGCACGCCATCCAACGGTCTCGGTAGTTCGCCCATGGCCGGGCACGTTACCGGCCTCGGGCGCCGTCCGGCCCGGTTCCCGAGCAGCCGCCGTTCGGTTCCGGGCCGGTCCGTCTCGCCGCCGCAAGCACGACGGCCACTAGCTTCGGCGTCGTCCGTGGCACTGGGGAGGGGCGATGAGTGGTGGCCTGATCGGGCTGTTGGACGACGTGGCGGCGCTGGCCAAGCTCGCGGCGTCCTCCATCGACGACGTGGGCGCCGCGGCCGGCCGTGCCGGGGCCAAGGCGGCCGGGGTGGTGGTCGACGACACCGCGGTCACGCCGACCTACGTGCACGGTCTCGCCGCCGACCGGGAGCTGCCGATCATCCGGCGCATCGCCCTGGGCTCGCTGCGCAACAAGCTGCTGTTCATCCTGCCGGCGGCGTTGGTGCTCAGCGAGTTCCTGCCGGTCCTGGTCGAGATCATCCTGATGGTCGGCGGGGCGTATCTCTGCTTCGAGGGCGCCGAGAAGTTGCGGCACCGGCTCCACCGGGGAGACGGCGCCGAGCCGGACCATACCGTTGAGAATGGTGTCGATCAGGAGGGGCGGGTCGTGGCCGGCGCCATCCGCACCGACTTCATCCTGTCGGCGGAGATCATGGTGATCGCCCTCAAGGAGGTCATCGACGAGGGCTTCGTGTCCCGGGCGGTGATCCTGGTGGTGGTGGCGCTGATGATCACCGTGATCGTCTACGGGCTCGTCGGTCTCATCGTGAAGATGGACGATCTCGGCTTGCGACTCGCCACGTCGGGCACCGGCGCCACGCGCTCGGTCGGCCGGGCGTTGGTCGGCGGGATGCCGAAGCTGCTGGCGGGGCTGTCCGCGGTCGGCACCGCCGCCATGCTGTGGGTGGGTGGCCACATCCTGCTCGTCGGCACCGACGAGCTGGGTTGGCACGGTCCCTATGCGGCCGTTCACGACGTCGAGGATGTTCTGCACCACGTCGCAGTCCTCGGCGGGGTGCTCGGCTGGATGTTCAACACGCTGGTGTCAGCGACATTGGGCGTGGCGGTCGGCTTCGCCGTGCTGGCCGTGGTGTCCCGACTGGCCGGGTCCGGCGTCGCCCGGGTCGGAGGCCGCCGCCGGTGAACTCAGCGGCTGGGAACCCGCGGGTTGGAGGAGTCGAACACGATTGGCGTGGCAAGCTCGGCGTGTAGCCACACCCGGTAGCGGCTGATCTTGCCGTCGACGAGCTCGAAGAAGCTGAACGCCGTGCCGGAGATCGGCCCGTTGGTCGGGGTCTGGTTGAGCCAGGGACCGATGTGGGTGCCGGTGAAGGACCACCACGCCATGACCTCGTCGTCGTTGGCCACCACCCGCTCGACGGTGACGGCGAGGTCGCCGACGTTGCGGCGGAATCCCACCACGTGGGCCACCAGCCCGTCGCGTCCGGGCGGCCCGCCGAACGCCTGGTTGGCCTCGTCGACCATGTCCGGCCGGGCGAACTGCTCGATGAGCTCGAGTCGGCCGTTGCCGACGACCTCGGTGAGATAGGTCTGGATGAGTTGCCCAGGGGTCAGCGTCACGGCGCCGATCATGGCCCGCCGCGCGTGCCGTGACCAAGGCGGGTCGATCGGTCCGGCGCGGCGATCCAGTAGGTGTTGATCTCCCGTAGATTCGCGGACCATACGTTCAGGGAACGTGAGGGGCCGAGGGAGGGGACCCTCGAGTGGTCTCGGACCACGGAAGGCGGAGGGTTCACATGTCGGTTCTCCTGCTGGCGGCCGGCATTGCGCTGGCCGTCCTCGGATGGTGGGTGGTGGCAGGGTGGCGACACCGGTGTCGCGTCGAGCAGTTGCGCTGGCGGGTCCACGTCAACGGCATACGCGGCAAGTCGACGGTGACCCGGCTCATCGCCGGATCGCTGCGCGAGGCCGGGATCGTGACCATCGGCAAGTCGACGGGAACGGCCGCTGCGGTGATCAACCGTGCCGGTGACGACGAGCCCATCGATCGGCACGGGCCGGCGACGATCCTCGAACAGCTGCGGGTCGTGCGCGCCTACGTCACGACCGGGGTCGAGGCGCTCGTCGTGGAATGCATGGCGCTCAAACCCGAGTACCAGCGGGCGAGCGAGCGACAGATCGTGCGGTCCACCATCGGCGTGCTCACCAACGTCCGCCACGACCACCAGGACGTGATGGGCGAGACCCTGGTCGAGATCGCCACCTCCCTGCTCGAGACGTGCCCGCGCAACGGGGTGCTGGTGACGGCCGAACAGAACCTCCAGGTGCTCGAGGTGGTGTACCGGGTGGCCGGACGCAACGGGACCCGGGTCGTCGTCGTCGATCCCGAGGAGGTGACCGACGAGGAGGTCGGGCGCTTCGACTTCGTGTCGTTCAAGGAGAACGTCGCCATCGCCCTGGCGGTTGCCGCGCTGATCGGGGTCGGCCGCGCCACGGCGATGGACGGGATGGTCGCTGCGAACCCCGATCCCGGGGTGCTGCGGATCTTCGACGTCTACCTGGGCTCGACCCGGGTGACCTGGGCGAACCTGTTCGCGGTGAACGACCGGGAGTCGATGATCACCGCCATGGACCGGCTCACCGGCTACCGCACTGCGGACACGGTGACGATCGGCATCCTCAACAACCGGCTCGACCGTGAGCGACGGGCCATCCAGTTCGCCGACATCGCCGTGAACGACCTCGACTTCGACCGTCTGGTCACCTTCGGGGCCTACGAGAAGCTGGTCACCAACCGGCTGCTGGCCTGCGGTTACCGCAACCCGATCCTCAACCTCGGCGACGATCGACGGCCCACGGCCGCCGAGATGATCGAGGCCATCGTCACCGACCAACACGTGGCGCACGTGCTGCTGGTCGGCTTCGTCAACATCCACACCGATCAGGCCGAGCTGTTGATGCACCATCTCGACGACCCGGCGCTCCGGGCGCCGCCGATCATCGACCTCACCGCCGTCGCAGAGACCGTGTCCCTGTGATCGCTCTCCTGAGTGGTGCCGGGTCTCTCCTGGGTGGCGCCGGCAACGTGGAGTTGGTGCGACTGGCCTTCGTGGTGGGCGTCGCGGTGTCCCTGGTGTTCTACGAACGCTGGAACCTCACCACCGGCAGCGTCGGCGAGCTCGGCTACGTGGCGGCGCTGTTCTTCCGTCCGGCGTCCCTGGTGGCGACCTTCGTCGTGGCGTCGGCATGTCACCTGCTCGTCAACCGTGCGGTGGCATCACGGGTCCTGATCTACGGGCGCAACAAGTTCGCCCTGCTGGCCGTCACCTCGGCGGCGCTGATCGTGCTCGCCCGCTTCGCCCTGATGCCGTTCGACACGCTGTCGGAGAGGGGCTCGCTGATCGGGTCCGGCGGGCTCATCGTGCCCGCCCTCATCGCTCATCACATGGGGCGCCAGGGAGTGGTCAGGACGACCCGGACGGTTCTGCTGGCTGCATCGCTGGTGGTCGGGGTCGTGCTCGTCGCGGGGCTGGCACTCGACGCGGGGATCCCGGTGCCGACCGTGGCGACCGGCGAGCTGGCCTTCGAGCAGTGGCTGGTGCCGCTCGCGGTGCTGTTCAGCGCCGTCACCGCATGGGGCCTGCAGGCAGCGTTCGGGCTGCGGGCGGGAGGGTTCGTCGGCGGTGCGTACGTGGCGTTGCTCTCCTCGAACGCTCGGTCGGTGTGCGCCGTGCTGCTGGTGGCGTTGGCCACCTATGCCGTCGTCGTGCACCTCGTCGGCCGGTTCGTGATCCTCTTCGGTCGGCGGAAGTTCGCAGCGATGCTGTTGTGCGGGGCGTTGTTCGGTTGGTGGTCGGTGACCGGGGGCGCACAGGTCGTCTCGGCGGGGCCCTTCGAGTTCGGTGCGCTCGCCGGGTTCGCCGTTCTGCCGATGTTCCTGCCGGCCCTCATCGCCAACGACATGGAACGCGTCGGGGTGCAGCGGACACTTGCCGGGCTCGGATTGTCGAGCCTCGTCGTGCTCGGCGGCCTCCGGCTGATCGAGCTGCTCGGCTCCCTGCCGGCGGCCGAGCTGCTGGTTGTGGTGCTCGCGGCGATCGCGCTGGGCGCCACCTCGGCGCAGGCCCTCAGATGGAACCGGAGCGTGTCGGTGTGAATCGTTCGAGGGTGCTCGCGGTGCTTGCGGTGTCGAGCGTGCTCTCGCTGGGGTCGGGGTGTCAGGACCCCGTGCCGCCGGCGGGCCGGGCCGTGTCCGATGTGGTGGCCCGCGAGGTGACGCTCATGGTGCGCGAAGGTACCGATGGGTATGTCGCGCCGTCCGACGCCGAGCTCTCGTCGATCGGACCGCTGGCCGAGGCGTTGCTGGCCGGCCGGGGTGCCGAGGCCGGGTCGAGGGCCGCGGCACTCGGCTACGAGCTGGTCAACGGGATCGACGTCGACGGCCGGCGGTTCACCGTGGCGCGTGAACCCGAGGGGAACCGGCGGGGCTGGGCGACGATGGTCGTCGCGCAATCGGGTGGTCGGACGGTGGTGGAGGTCCCCCATCCCTGGGCGGACCGTGAGACCGAGACCGTCGGGTTGGCGCTGTTCCGCTCGCTCGGTGCCCGGGTGCTGCTGATCGGCGGCGCCCACAGCGCCGCCAACGCCGACGGTTCGGCCGATCCGGTCCATCAGGTGGGTTCGGCCTTCCATGCGGCCCACGTGGCGATGGCGACGCAGGGCCTGAGCGCCGTGCAGTTGCAGGGGTTCTCGACACGTCGCCACCCCGCGCTCGCCGCCGACGTGATGGTGTCCGCTGCCCAACCGGTGCCGACCCCGATCGCCGAGTCGGTCGCCGCAGCACTGCGGTCCTCGGGTCTCGACGTGTGCCTCTTCGGGCCGGCACGCTGTGACGACCTCGGCGGCAGGACCAATGAACAGGGCCGGGCCTCCATTGCCGCCGGTACGGAGTTCGTGATCGTCGAGTTCTCGACCAGGCTCCGCCAGCGACCCGACTGGGTCTCCTCGGTCGTCGGGCCGGTCACGGCTGCGGTCGCTTCGGGTGGGCCGGCGTTCACCGGTGCCCCGACGCCCGGCTAGCATTTCGGACCATGTCGAGCGTGACCCCTTTTCTGGACAGCGATCTGCGGCTCGGCCGCGCGGTGGCCCTCATCGGTGCCGAGGAAGGCAAGTACCCGGCCGGAAACTCCTTGCTGGTGGTGGGTGCGGACACCTCGGTGCTGATCGACCCGTCGGTGTCGGTGTTCGACCGCGGCGGCGCGCCGGCACCGGTGGACCGGATCCTGCTCAGCCACGCCCATGAGGACCACATGGCCGGTATCGGGGTGTTCCCCGACGCTCCGGTGCACGCCCATCACGAGGACCTGCTCGGCGTGCGATCGCTCGACGGCCTGATGGAGATGTACGGGATGACGCCCGAGCACGACGCCATCTTCCGCGACGTGGTGCTCGACGAGTTCCACTTCACCGAGCGGCCCGATGCCTGCGGGTTCGCCGACGGCGACCGGTTCGATCTCGGCGGTGGCCTGCGCGTCGAGGTCGTGCACCTGCCGGGCCATACCAGGGGGCATTGCGGCTTCCTGGTCGAACCCGACGGGGTGTTCTTCGTGGCCGACGTCGATCTGTCGAGCTTCGGGCCGTACTACGGCGATCACTGGTCCGACCTCGAGGACTTCGAGGCCGCGCTCGCCCGTTGCCGGGAGATCGATGCCCGGTGGTACGCGACCTTCCATCACAAGGGCATCGTCGAGGGCCGGGCCGAGTTCCTGACCGCGCTCGATGCGTTCGAGGCGGTCATCGCCCGGCGCGAGCGGCGGCTGCTCGACTTCCTCGCCGAACCGCGGGACTTCCCCGAGATCGTGGCCCATCGTCTGGTCTACCGGCCGGGCGTCGACATCATGTGGGCCGACGAGACGGAGACACGTACCGCCCAGCGGCATCTGGTCCGCCTGCTGCGTGACGGGCAGGTGCACGAGATCGAGCCCGGACGCTACCGAGCCGCCTGACCGGGTCGGGCCGGGTCTTGCCGGACTCCGCGTCCGGGTGCCCGGGTGCCCGGGTGACGGTCTCGGTGCCGGCCCCGGCGGGCGATTCGCCCGTCGAGGGGCCCGGGGCCGGCCGCTGCGACCTTGTTTGTAGCGAAATGGTTCGAGTGAGGCGGTGCCTCCCCTTGTGGCATCGCGAATGACCTGGTCAGAGCGTTGCCGGAAATGGGCTGGCGGGCCCGGCGAACCACTTGGCTACAAACCTGGTGAAAAGCCGTGTCGAACGGGCGACAGCGGCTTACTCGACAGGGCCACCCGCCGGCACACCCTGCCCCGGTGCTCGGCGCCTTGGCGAACGCACCGACGCGAACGCACCGACGCGAACGCACCGACGCGAACGCACCGACGCGAACATACCAAGTGGAATGGACGCGGTCGGGAACGTGGGACGAGACTGGCCGGGACCC
>CAIXPF010000100.1 GCA_903921205.1 uncultured Acidimicrobiia bacterium
ACGAACGGCTCGGCGTCCCCGCCGGCCGCAGCGGTCCCGGCGTCCCCGCTAACGGGCGGTGGCCTCGCCGCTGCGCGGCCACCGCCCGTGGCGCGTTCAGGTCGTCACACCCTGACGCGGTCAGGCCAGGGTGGCGATGCGGTACGTACGTGCCGCGGTGTCGTGGAACAGGTCGCGCTTCTCCGCTGCGGAGAACCCGGCGGCGATGCGCTTGAAGGTGTTCCACAGCACCAGGTAGCTGCAGCCCCGCTTGTCCATCGGGAAGTTCGACTCGAACAGGCAGCGGTCGGGGCCGAAGGCGTCGATGAGGTGCAGGAACTCGTCACGCCACGGCGCGGCGAGCTGTTCGGAGGTGGGGGGCAGCTCGCCCTTGTCCCAGCGCAGGCCGTACATCGGCATGCCGATGCCGCCCAGCTTGAGCCGCACGTTCGGGCACGACGCCAGCTCGGTCATGTCCCGGCGCCACTGCGGCAGCACCTCGGCACGACGGTCGAGGTAGGGGCCCACGCCCAACGGCGGGCACAGATGGTCGGCCACGATGGTCGTCTCGGGGCAGGCCCGGGCCATGGCGGTCAGCTCGGGCAGCTGCGGGTGGTAGATCATGGTGTCGAAGGTGTAGCCGAGCCGACCCACGGTACGGACCCCGGCCCGCAACCGCTCGTCGGCCAGCGCCCCTTGGGGGATGCCCATCTGCAGCTTGCGATCGGCGTCCCACGCCACGATGTAGCGGATGCCGCGGAACAGGCCCGCACCCACCGATTCGTGGGCGGCGAGCACCTCCTGCACGGCGTCGCCCAACAGCACGTCGGCATGGCCCATGATGGCCGCGATCTCGGTACCGCCGGCCTGGCGGGCCTCCTCGGCACAGCGCACCACGAACGCCGTCTCACCGACGGGGCGCAGCTGTTCGGGACCGTCGGCGTAGTACTCGGCGTTGCACTCGAGGAACACCGAATGGATGACGTTGTGGCCCGAGCCGGTGTCGGCGTGGAAGGACGGCACCGGGTACGGGAACCCGGAGTGGCCGTTGTCGAGCCACAGGTGGTGGTGGGCGTCGCAGATGGGCAGGTCGGGCTCGAGCACCGGCTCGGTGACCAGCGCCAACCACTCGGAACGATCGGAACGGGCTTGCATGTCGTGGCGTCCTCGATCTCAGTGGGGTGCCGGCGCGGTGTTCTCGGAGATCATCTGCGGATCGAGCTTCACGTCGATCAGCACCACACCCTTGCGCTTGGCGATGGCCGCCGCCGCAGCGTCGATGTCGCCGAGGTTGCGCACCGTCACCCCGGTCGCACCCATCGACTCGGCCACTGCGGCGAAGGACGGCCAGCGGTGCAGCGACAGGCCGGGGTCCATGTTCTTGTTGTGGAACTGGATGTGCTCGGCGCCGTAGCTGCCGTCGTTGTAGATCACGATGACGATGTCGAGACCGGACTGGATGGCGGTGTTCAGCTCGACCAGGCCGCCCATCATGAACCCGCCGTCACCGGCGAGCAGCACGGTCGGCCGGTCGGGACGGGCGGTGGCCGCGCCGATGGCGTTGCCCAGGCCGAGGCCGATCGAGCCGAACGAGGTGGTGGTCACGAAGGCCATGGGGTCGGTGGCCCGCACCCGCAGGGCGTTGAGCATGTAGCGGCCGCCGTCGATGACCACGTTGCGGTCCGCCGGGAGGATGTCCTGCAGGCGGATGGTGAAGGTACGGGGATCGACGAAGGTGTCGGTGCTGCGGTCGATGAACTCCGCCGCGGGGTCGTAGTCACGCAGACGGGCCTCGAGCTCGGGCGAACGGAACCCCGACGGCTTGTGCTCGGCCTCGTCGAGCCAGGACACGATGGTGTCGGCGATCCGTCCGGCGTCGCCGACCACCCCGGCGTCCACGCGGGACAGCAGGCCGATCCGGGCCGGGTCGATGTCGCACTGCACGACCCGCTTGCCCGCCAGCAGGGTGTCGCTGTAGGTGGTCATGTAGTTGAGCCCGGCCCCGAAGGCGATCACGCAGTCGGCGCTGGCGATGGCGTCGGAGGCCACCGTGGTGGACAGGGTGCCGAAGATGCCCAGATCGAACGGCTCGCCCCGGAAATAGCCGTTGCCCATCAGCGTGGTGGCCACCGGCGCACCGAGCCGCTCGGCGAGCCGCAGCAGCGACTCACGGGCACCCGAGAGCACTGCGCCACGGCCGGCGAGCACGACGGGCCGAGTGGACGACGCGATGATGCCGACCGCGACGTCGAGCGCTGCGGGGTCGGGACCCACGCTCAGCGCCGGAGCGCCCACCCGGGCCCGGGTCTCCGCCTCGACCTCGACGAACTCCACCTCGTAGGGCACGTTGAGCACGATCGGGCGACGCTCGGCATGCACCCGTCGGACCGCCTCGGCCACGTCGGCGGCGATGGTGTGCTGGTTGCGGATCGGCTCGAACCCGGCGCCGCAGGCCAGGGCGAGCTGACGCTGGTCGATCTTCTGCAGGTGCTGGCGGTCGGCCACCACCGTGTCGCCGCACAGCAGCAGCAGCGGGGTGTTGGAGCGCACCGCCTCGACCAGCGGCGTGAGGGCGTTGGTGAGGCCCGGACCGTGGGTCACGGTGGCCACACCCATCTTGCCGGTCACCCGGGCATAGCCGGTGGCCATCTGCACCGCAGAGGACTCGTGGGCCGCGGCCTGATAGCGCAGGCCGTGGTTGTGCACCAACGAGTCGACGATGAACACGTTGCCGTCTCCCACGACCCCGAACGCGGTGTCGACCCCCTGGTCGGCCAAAGCCTTGGCGATCGCCTCATGTCCCTGCATGGCATTGCCCCCCGGCGCACTCGGATCCACTCGGATCAGTCGGACGACGGCACCCTACACCGTGCCGGACGACACAGGTCCGGGGCCGGACCGGCACGACATCAGCACGACATCGGCACCCGGAACCCCAGGGGGCATGGCCAAGAGTCGAGCGGGACCGGCCGTATTGGTACAGACTGGGGGCATGCAGACCGTGGGGGAAACAGGTGAGGGCGCCGTGACGGACGCCGGCACCATCGAAAAGGCAAAGGTCCAGAAACGGACCGTCATCACGTTGCTGTTCAGCCAGGCGTCGGGGGGCGTCGGGCTGGTGGCGACCTACATCGTCACCGCCCTGCTCGCCAAGGACATCACCGGCTCGAAGGTGCTGGCCACCTGCGCCGCAGCGTGCCTGTCGATCGGGGCGGCCACCGCGTCGTTCCCGCTGGCCCGGATCATGAACACCAAGGGCCGCCGGGCCGGCCTGCGCACCGGCTACCTGCTCGGCACCACCGGCGCCGCCATCGCCGCCCTGGCGGCGGTCACGCGTTCCTATCCGCTGCTCTGCCTCGGCGTGCTCGGCGCCGGCGTCGGCAACGCCGCCAACCTCGCCACCCGCTACGCCGCCTCCGACCTCGCCCCCGAGCAGACCCGGGCCCGGACCATCAGCATGATCGTGTGGGCCACCACCATCGGCTCGACCCTCGGCTCGGTGATCTCCGGCACGGCCAGCAACGTCGGCGAGTCGATCGGCCTGCCGGTCAAGACCGGCTCCTACGTGCTGTCCTCGATCATGTTCCTGGTCGCTGCGGCGATCGTCGAGATCCGCCTGCGTCCCGACCCGCTGCTGTTCGCCCGGACGCTCGGCCAGGCGGGCGACGCCGTCAAGCCGAAAACCAACGCCAAGGAGTCCTTGGGGCTCATCATGGGCAACCCGGCCGCCCGCCTGGCGGTCGGGGCGATGATCGTCAGCCAGGTGACCATGGTCGGGGTGATGTCCCTCACCCCGCTGCACATGGCCGAGGGCGACCAGACGCAGAGCGTGATCGGCTGGATGATGGCCTTCCACATCTGGGGCATGTACCTGTTCTCGCCGGTGATCGGCTCGCTCACCGACCGGCTGGGCCAGTACCCGATGCTGTACATCGCCGGGGCGCTGTGCACCGCCGGCGCCGGCTGGGCGGCCCTCACCCCGCCCGACGGCACCACCGGCGTGTTCATGGGCAACTTCCTGATCGGCCTGGGCTGGTGCTTCGGCGTCGTCGCCGGTTCGAGCCTGCTCGTCGCCACCTTCCCCATCGAGCAACGGGTCGGGGTGCAGGGCGTCGGCGACCTGGCCATGATCGGCGCCGGAGCCTTCGCCGGCATCTCGTCGGGCCTGCTCTACACCTTCCTGGGCTACGGCGGGGTCAACGCCGGCAACGCCGCCTTCGGCGCCCTGCTCGTCCTGGGAACGGCGGTCACCTACCTGATCGTGCGCAAGTCGCGCGAGACACAGCCGATGACCGCCTGACCGGCACTCCTCGAACGCCGCCACCGCCGGCGGGCCGGGCATGCAATGCCGGGTCCGCCGGCGGTGACGCGTCCGGACCCGAGTCCCTCAGCTGTCGGGATCCTGGCGGAGCACACCGCGACGCACGAGCTCCTCGTAGCGGTCGGCCTCCCACCCGAGCAGGCCGACAACGACCTCCTCGTTGTGCTCACCGAGGGCGGCGGCCTGCAGGTCGAGCGGTTCGGGGAACGCCGACAGGCGGATCGGCATGCCCGGCATCCGGAACTCGCCCAACCGCTCGTCGTGCACCGTGCGCACCGTGCCGACCTCGCGCAGGTGGGGATGCTCGAGCGCCTCGGCCACCGTCAGTACCGGCGCCGCCGGCACCCGCTGGGCCATCAGCTTCTCCATGGCCGCGTCCCGCCCGGGCTGGGCGGCCAGCCAGTCCGAGATCATCCGGTTGAACGCCACGATGTTGGCATTGCGGTGCTCGGCGGTGGCGTAGCGGGGGTCGCCCTCGAGATCGGGGCGGTCCATGGCCCGGCACAGCTGCAGGTACTGGCGGTCGTTGACCACCGCCAGGGCGATGTACCCGTCGACCGCGGCGAACGCCCCGCACCCCGCCACCAGCGAGTGCATCGGCCCGTTGCGCCGGGGCTCGAACGCCCCGCCCGACAACGACGTCGACTGGTAGTTCAGCTCGTGGCAGGTGGCGTAGGAGTCAATCAGCGACACCTCGACCCGCTGGCCCACGCCGCTGCGTTCCCGGTGGAACAGCGCAGCACACACCCCGGCCAGCCCGTGCACCCCGGTGAGGACGTCGCCGGGTGAGAAGCCGGTCATGGCCGGGGCGCCGTCGGGGTCGCCGACCATGTGCATCGTGCCGGTGTAGGCCTGGGCGATGTTGTCGTACCCCGGTTGGTCGGCGAGCGGACCGCGCTGACCCAACGCCGAGATGGAGCACATCACCAGGCGGGGATTGACGGCGGACACCGTGTCCCAACCCAGGCCGAGGCGGTCGACGGCGCCGGGCGCGAAGTTCTCGACGAGGACGTCGACCTCGGCCACCAACTCCAGCAGCAGGGCGCGGCCGTCGGGGTGCTTGGCATCGACGAACAGCGACTTCTTCCCGCGGTTCTGCTGCACGAAGTAGCCGGAGCGGTTGTTGACCCGCCACGGCAGATAGCGCGAGATGTCGCCGGCCGGGTGCAACTCGACCTTGATGACCTCGGCCCCCATCTCGACCATCAACCGGGTCAGGGTGGGCCCCGACAACACGTTGGTGAGATCGAGGACCCGTACCCCGTCCAGGACGCCTTGCATGACCGCTCCCCCTCGCTGATGCTCCGGGTGCGGACGGTAGCGGCTCGCCGGGCCCGCAGCCGCGGGTCTGTCGTGAGCAGCGGCGGCGCGGCCGGCGACGGTCAGCTGTCGATGGCCACCGCCGAGGCCGTACCGACCGCGCACTGACGGCCCTCACGACCGAGGTCGACCAGCTCCACGGTGGACAGCACCGCATGCTCCTCGATCCGCACCGGGCCGGCGATCACCCGGAACGGCCCGGTGGTGGCCGGCGCCAGGTACGAGAAGTGCATGTCGACCGTACGGGCCGGGCGTCCGAGCAGCCGTTCGGCCGCCAGGCCGGCGACCCGTTCCAGCAGCGCCGCCATGGCCCCGCCCTGGATGGACCCGAAGCTGTTGTAGATGCGCTCGTGGTGGTCGAGCTCGAACGCCGGCTGGTCGGGGTCGAACCGAAGCCCGTAGTACTCGTCGGGCGGCAGGCGCGGTTCCTCGTCGGCCTTGGTGTAGTCCACCATGCTCGGCGGGGGCAGCGGGCCGGCGGGCTCCGCGGTGCGGCGGGGCAGCCGGCTGAAGGTCACATGGGCCAGCGCGGCGATGTTGCCGTCGTCGTCGACCAGGCGGTTCTCCGACAGCACGGTGTTGGTCCCGATGCGCAACGGACGGGCCAGCCCGTGCACCCGGCCGGAGCGGACGGGGTTGGCCAGGTGCAGCGTGAAGTCGAGCGTGGCCGTCCAGTCCGGATGGGCGGAACGCGCCCCGAGCACCCCGGCGAGCAGGTCGACCAGGGGGGCCAGGGCACCCATCCGCATGCAGCCGCCGGCGTCGAGGTTGTCGGGCAGGACCGGCATCGAGCCGGCCACCGTGCCGTCGTCACGGATGTCGTGGGTGACCCGGCTGTAGCAGAGGATCGAGGTGGTGTGCGGATAACGGCCGCGGGGCTTGACGGGTTCGCTCGCCATGGGTCGGCACCGTACCCGCTGGAGCGCAGGCCAGTGCCAGCCCGAGACCTGCACCCCCGGCCCGGGGCGGCTCAGGCCAGCAGGGAGGCGAAGCGGTCCATGGCCGCCAGGATCTTGTCCGGCCCGGCCACCGGCAGGCCGAGCGCCACCCGCTGGACCCCGGCGGCCTCCAGCGCCGCCAGGTTGGCCGGTGCGGGGTCGGCCCCGAACACCGTGATCTGCAACGCACCCGGATCACGTCCGGCCTCGGCCCATGCGGCGCGCAGGGCGGGCAGCTCGGCCACGATCTCGTTGCGACCCTGGATCGGCGCCCAGCCGTCGGCGTAGTCGGCCACCGCGGCGCGCAGCTTCGTGCCGGCCCCCGCGGCGATGAGGATCGGCGGTCCGGGCTGCTGCACCGGCTTGGGGTAGACCTGCGACGGGCCGAAGTTGGTCCAGCGGCCGCTGAAGGAGACCACGTCGTCGGGCGACCACAACGTCCGCATGGCGGCGAGGTGCTCGCGGGTCCGTTCCCGCCGGTCGGCGAAGACCACCCCGTGATGGCCGAGCTCGGGCCGGTTCCAGCCGAACCCGATGCCGAACACGAAGCGTCCGCCCGACAGATGATCGATCGTCGCCACCTGCTTGGCCAGCCAGATGGCGTCGTGCTGGGGCACCAGGCAGATGCCGCTGCCGAGCCTGATCCGGCTGGTCACCGCGGCGGCGGCCCCGAGCGCGGCGAACAGGTCGAGGGTGTGGGCGTAATGGCCCGGCACCACCGGCCCGCCGGGCCACGGGCCGCTGTCGGCCGGCAGGTGGCTGTGCTCGGGGTAGAAGACCGACTCGAAGCCGCGCTCCTCGGCAGCGCGGGCCAGCTCCGCGGGCCCCATGGTGATGTCGCTCGGGAACGCCAGAAGTCCGATGTCCATGGCCAGACGGTACCGCTGCGACCCGTTCGATGCCCGTACGGTCCGCTACCGGAGCAGAGGCGTCGCTACGCTCCGGAAATGAGCGCTTCCGACCTCATCAAGGACGTCCTGTCCGCCCTGCTGAAGGCCCTGGTCTCCACCGACTCCGAGGGCAACACCCACACGGTCATCGGCTACAAGCCGATGGTTCCGCCCGAGGATGCCGAGGTGTTCGACCCCGGCGACCGGATCAAGCCGAACGATCTGCCCGGCACGGTCGACCTGCGGCCGATGATGACCCCGGTCGAGGACCAGGGGGCCACCAGCAGCTGTGTGGCCAACGCGGTGGCCGGTGCCTACGAGTACTGGATCAAGCGCGCCCACGACACCGAGTTCGACATCAGCCGCCTGTTCGTCTACTACAACGCCCGCTGGCGGGCCGGCGACCAGGACGAGGACTCCGGCAGCTACATCCAGCTCGCCATGGAAGGGCTGACCGACTTCGGCGCCTGCAGCGAGGCCACCTGGCCGTTCAAGAAGGGCCTGCTGAAGAAGCAACCGGGCAAGGAGGCGTACGCCGAGGCAACCGGCTTCCGGGTGAAGCGCCGCGAACAGGTCCCGCTCGACCTCGACGCCTGGAAGCAGGCGCTGGCCCAGGGCATGCCCATCGTGTTCGGCTGCATCCTCTTCGACTCCTTCGACGAGTGCAACCAGCGTGGTGGCGTGGTGCCCATGCCCAGCCCCGACGAGGTGCAGCGCCAGAGCCATGGCGGCCACTCGATGTGCTGCGTCGGCTACTCCGACGCCGACGAGGTCTTCATCGTGCGCAACTCGTGGGGCGAGGCCTGGGGCGACAACGGGTACTGCTACATGCCGTACAACTACCTGATGAGCTCCAAGTTCAACGGCGACGACTGCTGGGTGTTCGTGCCCGAGCAGGAACTGCCGTTGCCCCGTGAGACCTGGTCGGCCGGGAGCAAGCGGGTGGCCAACAAGGGCCGCGGCGTCGACTTCGTCACCAACCCGTATCCGGCGGATGCCTACGACACCATCGAGTTCGACTTCTTCGAGTCGGTCGGCATCGTCGAGTACCTCGCCGAGAAGTCCGACTCCTACGTCGAGTACGTCGAGTACGCCGAGGAGGAGAACTGGGACGCCTTCGAGGACGTCGACCTCGACGCGGACTACGACGAGGACGAGACGACCGAGGACGAGACGACCGAGGACGAGGAGTCCGAGGACGAGACGACCGAGGACGAGGAGTCCGAAGACGACGAGGACTACGAGGACGACGACTCCGAAGACGAGTCCGAAGACGAGTCCGAAGACGAGTCCGAAGACGAGTCCGACGACGACGAGGAGTACGAGGACGACGACTCCGAAGACTCCGAAGACGACGAGGACTACGAGGACTACGAGGACGACGAGGACGACGAGGACGACGAGGACGACGAGGACGACGACGAGGAGTCCGACGAGGACTACGAGGACGAAGACGAGTCCGACGACGACTCCGAA
>CAIXPF010000101.1 GCA_903921205.1 uncultured Acidimicrobiia bacterium
ACGACGAGCTCGACGCGCTGATCGAGGCGTCGACCCGCAACCTCGACGGGCCGGCGCTCATGGGCCGGCTGCAGTCGGTGGGGATCGCCGCCCACATCGTGCAGAACTCGGCGGAGATCGGCGCAGATCCGCAGTTGCAGCACCGTGGCCACTTCGTCGAGGTGCCCCACGCCACCCAGGGCACCACGGTGGTGGAGGCCAGCCGGTTCAAGCTGTCACGTACCCCGGCTCGGGTCACCCATGGCGGACCGACCTTCGGCGAGCACACCTTCGAGATCCTCGACGAGGTGTTGGGCTATGACGGTGACCGCATCGCCGAGCTCGCCGCCGCCGAGCTGCTCGAGTAGCCGGTGGCGGGCGTTGTGCCTGCTCGGCCTGCTTCAGGCCCGGCGCGACCGCGTGGCGGGGCTCAGCAGCAGCAGGACCAGCCCGGAGCCGATACCGAGTGCCGCAGCGATCAGCAGGGTCGGGGTATAGCCGAGCCCGTCGATCAACGCGCCCATCAGCGGCGGGCCGACCAGACCGCCGATGCCGGCCCCGGTGTAGAGCAGGCCGAGGATGCCGCCGAGGCCGACCGGGCCGAAGATGATGGCCGCCACCGCCGGTGACAGCGCGATGAACCCGCCGTAGGACACCCCGAGCACGACGGCATAGACCAGCAGTAGGCCGTAGCTCGAGCCGGCCGCGATCCACAGGCCGAAGCTGGCTCCGACGACCAGATAGCAGCCTCGGTACAGGCCCACGAGGGACCACTTCCGGGCGATGACCCCGAAGCCGAGACGGCCGATCACCGAGCAGATGCCGATGGTGCCGACCAGCCAGCCGGCCGTACCGGCCACGTCGCGCTGCTTGAGGTAGTCGCCGAGGAACACGAACGGGACGAACAGCACCAGCGTCATCAGGAACATCGCGACGTACAGCACCCAGAAGTCGCGGCTGGCCCGCACCACGCCGAGGATCGGCGGCGGGGGCGCCGCATCCGGGGACCGGGGCGGTCGGTTCGCGCCGAGCAGCGCCAGGGTCATCAACACCCCGGCGCCGATGGCCAGGATCACGTAGGTGGTGCGCCAGCCGTAGGCGTCGATGAGCCGTTCCGCCAGCGGCGCCATGATCAGCGTGCCGACTCCGATCCCGGCGACCGCGAGGCCGAGGGCGTTGGTGCGCTTGGTGTCGAACCAGCCGCCCACCGCCGCCACCATCGGGACGTAGGCGCAGGCCACGCCGATCCCGACCCCGATGGCGTAGGTGACGTAGCCGACCTCGATGCTCTGCACCCGGGACGTGGCCAACAGGCCGAGGACCATGGCCACCGCACCGACTGCGAGCACCTTGCGCGGGCCGATCTTGTCGGCGATGCGGCCGGTGGCCACCCCGAACAGGAAGTACAGGAACGTGGTGATGGAGAAGACCAGTGCCGTCGAGCTGCGGCTGCTGCCGAACTCGTCGGCCATGGGCTTGAAGAACGCACCGAAGCTGTAGTTGACCCCGAACACGGTGAAGGTCGACACGAACGTGGCCGCCACCGTCGGCCAGCCGGCGCGGGTGTCCACGAGCGCCATCGGGTCCACTGCTGCGGTGCCGGTGCCGGCACCGGCGGGGTTCGGCGCGGCTCCGTGGGGCTGGTCGGCCATGGTTGGTCTCCTGGTCTGTGGGCCGGTCGGTGGCGACGGTCAGCCCGTGCCCTTGGGGTAGAACAGGCCGATGACCACCACGGGCACGATCCCGAGGAAGGCCATGGCGAAGAACGTGTGGTCGAATCGCTCGAAGGGGATCGGCTGTTCGTTGCCGAGCAGGGCGACCACGATGGCCACCCCGAGGCCGCCACCGAGGTTGCGCACGGTGTTGAACGTGGCGTTGACCTCACCGAAGGCCGACGGGTCCACGCCGCGCAGGGCGGCGCCGTTGAGCGGCGAGAACGTGAGCCCGAAACCCAGCGAGAACAGGATGGTGGCGGGCAGGAACACCGTGACGTAATGCGGTTCGGGTCCGAAACGCCAGACCATCCACAACATGGCGAGGATCGGGAACACCGAGCCGACCGAGATCAGGATGCGCGGTCCATGGCGATCGGCGAGGCGGCCTGCGGTGATGCCGACGAACGCCGAGCACACCGGTCCCGGGGTGATGGCCAGGCCGGCGCTGAGCAGGGAGTACCCCCAGATCTGGGTCAGGAACAGCGGCCACACCAACCAGATCGACAGGCCCATCATGGCCATGAAGATGTTGGCGAGGTTCGCCGACCACACGGCCCGGTTCTTGAACAGCCGCAGGTTGAGCAGCGGTGCCGGATGCCGCAGGGAGCGCAGCACGAACAGCGGTCCGAGGATCGCCACGCCACCGAACGCCGCCAGGATCTGGGGGCTGCCCCATCCCCAGCGGGGTCCCTCGATGATGCCGAGCGCCAGCAGACCGATGGCTGCGGTCCCCATCGGGATCCCGATCAGGTCCATCGCCTGGCGTTCGGTGGTGACGCCGCTGTCGCGCAGCAGCCGCGGCCCGGCGAGGGCCACCGCGGCGACAACCGGCACCGACAGCAGGTAGACCACCCGCCAGCTGGTCAGATCGACGATCACCGCCGACAGGCTCGGTGCCGCTGCGGCGCCGAGCGAGCCGGTGGCAGCCCAGGTGGCCACGGCCGAGGTGCGCCGGCTCGGAGGGAAGTCGGGCAGCACCAGGGCCAGCGAGGACGGCACCAGCAGCGCGCCGCCGAAACCCTGGATGACCCGGCCGGCGATGAACAGCGCCGCCACCGGTGACACGGCGCACAACAGCGAGCCGACGAGGAAGATCGCCAGGCCGGTGTTGAAGATGCGGCGGCGTCCGAGCTGATCGGCCAGTCGGCCGCCCATCACCATGAACGACGCCAGCACGATGCTGTAGCCCGACAGGGCCCACGCCAGCGTGGTGCGCGGGGTGGACGAGAAGGTCTGCTCGATCGACGGGAAGGCGATGTTGGTGCCGGTGACGTTGATGGAGATCAACATGTAGGCCGCGGCGACGGTGGCGAGGGCCAGCCATGCCCGGCGGGGGACGGCCTCGAGTGCCGGCCTCGCCGCGGTTTCCGACGTCGGCGCACCCCCAGGAGCGTCGGCGCCGGACCCGACGGCGGCAGGATCGCGTCGGGTCATCGGCGCACGGTGCTTTCCCCCATCACCGGCACCGTACCGCGACCGGCGTGTCGGCGCGCGGCAGACGGTGGCTCAGGCGAGCGTGACGCGCACGGCCCAACTCGACTGGAACTTCGGGAGCACGACGATGTCGATCTCGCCTGAAGCGCCCAGGTACGCGCCTTGTCCACCGATGATGGCGATCTTCTCGGTCGTGTCGTTCGGTCGCCCGGTGTCGCTGACGAAGTCGGAGAACTCCGTGGTGCCCATGGCCATGAGGCTGCCGTCGGGAAGGTTGATGACCACGGTCTTCACCGCGGTCCCGACGCCGTCGGCCTGGTGCGTCAGCGTCTGCACGATCTCGGCCCGGCCCGTCGTCGCCCGGTCGGCGGAGGTCATCGTCAGGCTGAGCCTGCGTGCCACGCCGGGCACACCGTTTCGGGCGGTCGTGGGTCGGTGTCAGGACCCCGTGGCCGTCCGCCTCTTTCCGGTACGTCGCCGGTGATGGCACGCTTGTCCGAGGCGAGCGGACGGGAGGAACTGCGTGTGCAACGGCTCGGCTGACGGACTCGGGCGCAGTCAGGGGCGGGTGCTGGCATGACGCCCGATGGCCATTCGGGCAAACGCAGGGAACCGGCCCTCGAGCTGTTCGACCGAGGCGTGACGGCGGGAGACCTCTGCTCGGTGCCGTACTTCGTCGACGCCTCCGAGCCGGTGTCGGACGCCTCGGCCCGTCTCGCCGCTCGCGGCTACGCCGCAGCACCGGTGCGGGACACGGCAGGTCGGCCGCCGTGGGTGTTCACCGCCGCGTCGGCGGCGCCGACCGATCGTGGGGCAACGGCGCAGCGAGAGACCGTGGTGGCAGACCAGGCGATCGAGGTCGGACCGTCGGATCAGCTCCGGGCAGGCGATCCCCTACCGGTCGTGCTCGCGGCGTTAGGTCGGTGCCCGCTGCTGCCGGTCGTCGAGGGCGCTCCGGGCACGGTCGTCGGGGTCATCACCGGACGGGACCTCGATCGGGCGGTGGTGCGCCTGGCCGTGCTCGGCCTGGTGCTCTGGCTCGAGCCGCAGCTCGACCGGCTGATCGCCCTCGCCGCGGGTCCGGACTGGGAGGCGCTGCTGTCGCCCGACCGTCGGCGGCACCTGGGCGAGGTGCGCACCTACCTGGCCCGCCCCGGGGTGGAACTGGCCCGCATGCCCGCCCTCAACCTCGACGACCGTCTGACCTTGGTACGCAAGCTGCCGCGGCTGCGGGCCGACCTCGGCTGGTCGAGCACCGGGTCCTTCCGTCGCTTCGCCGAGCCGGTGCGCCGGATGCGTGACGCCCTCGCCCACGGGGGTGGGATGGTGGACGCCGTCGGCTCGGTACCGGACGCCATCGAGGTCGTGCTGCGGCTCCGCCGGCTCGACGACCGGGTGGCCGAACTGCTGGCCCGGACGCCCTCGGAGCCGGCCTGAGCTGCGCCGGTCATCAGGGATCGAGTGGGTCGCAGGCCTGCAGCAGGGCGGTGACGAGGTCGTTCAACGGGGTCGGGATGCCGTGACGACGCCCGAGCCGTCCGATGACCGCGTTGCGGACCTCCCACTCGAGCGGACGGCCCTCGCGCCGGTCGACGGCGATCGACGACCAGTGCCCCGGTGCACCGCGCTGGGCCCGTTCCAGGGCCCGTACCGCGGCGTCGGGAGCGAAGCTCGCCCCTTCGGCCCGGCCCACGGCGATGACCTCGTCGGCCAGTGCCAGGGCGGCGTCGAACACCAAGGGGTCGGCGAGCACCGTGAGATCCCGCACGGTCAGCGCGCCGACCGCGCCGATGACGGCGTTGAGCAGCAACTTGCGCCAGGCCCGGGTGGTGAAGTCGGCGAGCACGTCCACCCGGACGTCGGAGCCCTCGAAGGCCTCGGCGACCCGGCGTCCGGCAGCGGTGTCGGGCACCTCGAGCAGGCCGATGCTGGACTGCACGATCACCCCGGGGGCGAGCACCTCGGCGGCCAGCATCACCACGACGGGCACGATCTCGGCGTCCGGTGCCAGCGGCTGGATGCGTGCGACCTGGTCGATGCCGTTCTGCAGGACGGCCACGATCGTGCCCGGACCGGCGAGGTGGTCCAGCCACGGTGCGGCGCCTTCGCTCTGGTAGGCCTTCGTGGCCAGCAGGACCAGATCGGTCCGCTCGGCCTGCGCCGGGTCGACGAGCACGGTGGGCGAGCTGCGTACGACGGTGCCGTCGGCGTGGCGGACCTCGAGGCCCTCGAGTGGCCGGCGGACACAGACGCGCAATTCGTGGGTGCCGGCGCGGGCCAGCGACACGGCAACTGCGCCGCCGATCGCGCCGGCCCCGATGACGGCGATGGTCGGTGAGGCGTGGTCCTGCTGCACGGCGGTGACGCTAGACCCGCCGCAGGCGGCCTGCCTGCGCCGGCCCTTCTGTCGTCGCCGGCGCCGTCGCCGGTGCCGCCGCCGGGCGCTGCGTGCACCGGCCCGGGTTGTCGTGCCAGGCTGTCGGTCGCCGGGCACCGCGCTGACGGGTCCGGCATCCGAAGGGGGAAGGTGTGGCTGCGCCGCTCGATGATGTGACCGTGATCGAGATCGACAACTGGATGGCCGCGCCGAGCGCCGGTGCGGCCCTCGCCGATCTGGGCGCGAACGTGATCAAGATCGAGCCGCTGGGCGGCGATCCGATGCGCACCATGGGCCGGCCGGCCAAGGTCGACGGGCCGTTGGCCGGCTACGACTTCCAGTTCGACGTCGACAACCGGGGCAAGCGGTCCATCGCCGTCGCCCTCGACACCGACGAGGGCGCGGCCCTGGTCCGACGGCTGTGCCGCACGGCGAACGTGTTCCTGTGCAACCTGATCGCTCCACGGCAGAAGCGTTTCGGCCTCGACCCGGCGTCGCTGTTCGCCGAGAACCCCCGGCTCGTGCATGCCACCCTCACCGGGTACGGCACCGATGGGCCCGAGGCCTGGCGTCCCGGCTACGACGTGACCGCCTTCTTCGGCCGCTCGGGCCTGTACGACGCCATGCGCGAGGGGGAGGGGGGCGCGGTGCCGATGGCCCGCCCGGCTCAGGGCGATCACACCACCGGCCTGGCCCTGCTGGGCGCAGTGCTGGCCGCGCTGCGCCTGGCCGAACGCACCGGCGAGGGGCAGGTGGTGGAGACCTCGCTCTTCGAGACCGCCATCTGGACCCAGGCCTCCGACTTCGCGGTCACCGCCGTCGACCGGGCCCCGGTGCGCCGCCGGGCCCGCCACGAGATGATCACCCCGACCGCCAACCGCTACCCCTGCGGTGACGGCAACTGGATCGTGTTCAACGCCCCCGGTGAACCCGCCTGGCGGAAGTTCTGTGCCGTGATCGAGCGCGAGGCCTGGCTCGACGACGAGCGCTTCGCCACGGTGAAGGGCCGTTTCGACCACATGGCGGAGCTGGTGGCGGGCATCGACGAGGCCCTGTCCACCCGCAGCCGCGACGAGTGGGGCGCACGCTTCGACGCCGCCGGCATCATCTGGGGTCCGGTACTGGGCCTGCACGAGGTGGCGTCGGACCCCCAGGCCGAGGCGCTGGGCCTGTTCCCCACCATCGAGCATCCCGAGCGCGGTCCGTACCGCTCGGTATCCATACCGATGCGTTTCGCCCGCGCCGAGGTCGGGCCCCGACGGCCCGCGCCCGCGGTGGGGGCGCACACCACCGAGGTCCTCGCCGGCGCCGGGTTCGGTCCCGCCGAGATCGCCGATCTCGTCGCCCGTGGCGTGGTGGGCGGCTCCTGAGCCCACCACGGCCGGTCCCGGCACCGCACCCGGCGTCCGCGACACCGCATGTCCGTTCCGTTGTCCAACCCCTGAGGGAGACCACACGATGAAAGCCAGAGCAGCCATCTTCCGCGAGTTCGGCGGTGCGTTGACCATCGAGGAGATCGAGGTCGACGAGCCGGGCCCCGAGGAAGTTCGCGTCCGTACCGTCGCCTGCGGCGTGTGCCACAGCGACCTGCACTTCATGCAGGGCAACATCGCCGGCCCGCTGCCCACCGTGCCCGGCCACGAGCCGGCCGGTGTGGTCGAGTCGGTGGGCGCCAACGTGCGCCACGTGCAGCCCGGCGACCACGTGATCGCCTGCACCTCGATGTTCTGCGGGCAGTGCACCCAGTGCATGCTGGGCCGGCTGCACCTGTGCACCGATCGTCGGCCGATGCGCCGCCGCAAGGGCGAGCGGCCCCGGCTGTCGCAGGGCGATCAGGAGCTCTACCAGTTCGCCGATCTGTCGGGCTTCTCCGAGTACATGCTGCTGCACGAGAAGGCCGTCGTCCGGATCGATGCCGACATCCCCCTCGACCGTGCCTCGCTGGTCGGCTGCGGCGTGACCACCGGTGTGGGTGCGGCGTTGAACACCGCCAAGGTCACCCCGGGGTCGTCGGTGGTGGTGTTCGGGGCCGGCGGGGTCGGCAACTCGGTGATCCAGGGCGCCCGCATCGCCGGCGCCCGCCAGATCATCGCGGTGGACATCTTCCCCCAGAAGCTCGAGGTGGCGAAGGGATTCGGCGCGACCCACACCATCCTGGTCGGTCCGCAGAACCCCGACATCGACCCGGTCAAAGAGATCAAGAAGCTGTCCAAGGGTGGCGTCGATTTCGCCTTCGACGCGGTCGGCAACGCCACGCTGTCGTCGCAGTGCTTCTACGCGCTGGCTCCCCGCGGCCTCGCCGTCATCGTCGGCGCCATCCCGCGGGGCCAGACGCTGACGCTCGAGCCCGGCCACTTCTACGTCGAGAAGATGATCACCGGTTCGATCATGGGCTCGAACCGGTTCCACATCGAGGCGCCGCAGTACCTCGAGCTGTACCGCCAGGGCCGGCTCGACCTCGACTCGATGATCACCGAGCGGATGCCGTTGAGCGACGTGAACGTGGCGCTCGCGGCGATGGAGGCCGGCGAGGTCACCCGGTCGGTGCTGACCTTCGACTG
>CAIXPF010000102.1 GCA_903921205.1 uncultured Acidimicrobiia bacterium
CTCCGCCGGTGCCGACCTGACCGAGTTCGGCTCGGCCGACTCGGTGTTCGAGGCCCGGCGCATCCGCTGGGACCGCGACCCCTGGGGCCCGCTGTGGTCGCTGCCCCAGCCGGTGGTGGTGGCGTTGCACGGCTACTCGCTGGCCGCCGGCCTCGAGATGGCGCTGCTGTGCGACCTGCGTCTCGCCGCACCCGACACCGTCGTCGGCCTGCCCGAGACCCGCCTGGCCATGCTGCCCGCAGCCGGCGGCACCCAGAGCCTGACCAAGGCCGTCGGCCCGGCCGGGGCGCTGCCGGTGGTCCTCACCGCCGACAACATCGGCGCGGTCGACGCCGTGCGACGCGGCCTCGTCCACCGCATCGTCGATGACCCGGACGGCGTCGACGCCGCAGCGCGCCGCCAGGCCCTCGCCTGGGCAGCGCTCGATCCGGGCCTGCTGCAGGCCGCCAAACGGGCGATGCGGGCTGCGGCGGAACTGCCGCTCGAACACGGCCTCGCCGTCGAGGCCCGGCTGGCGGCCACCTGCCAGCGGACCGGCGACCGGACCGCCTGATCGCCTCGCCGACCGGATCGATCGGGCCGACCGGACCGACCGGACCGACCGGACCGCTACGTCCGAACCTGGGCTGGGGTTTGGGCGCCCAACAACCACCGAAACATACCGACATGCATTCAAGGCTGTGCCGTCCGTCGCAGGGTGGATAACGTTTCCGGCGTGAACGTCGCGATGCTGCTCGACCTCCCCTCCATGATCTGCTTCGACCAGACGGCGGTGATCGACGTCGACGGGACCGAGGTGTCCTACGGCGATCTCCGTGCCGCCGTGGCCCAGGCCGAAGGCCTGTTGGCCAGCCTCGGGGTCACCGCCGGCGACCGGGTGGGAATCCTCGGAACCAACCGGGTCGCCTTCCTCGAGGTGCTCTTCGGTGCCCTGTCCCTCGGCGCCACCGTCGTGCCGATGAACTACCGGGCCGGCAAGGACGAGGCCGCCCACCTCATCGCCGACTCGGGCACCAAGGTGCTGGTGACGGAGTCCCGCTACGTCTCGATGGTCGAATCGGTCCGGCCCGCGAGCCTCGAGCACGTGCTGCTCTTCGACGGCGACTACCCCGAGCGTCGCAATGCCGCCGAGCCGGTGGAGGACATCGAGGACGTCGAGGACGACGCGTTGTGCACCCTGCTGTACACGTCGGGCACGACCTCGCTGCCCAAGGGTGTGATGCTCAAGAACGGGGCCATCACCGGCTACATCATGGGCACCAACGAGTGCGCCGACGGTGAGGACCACGGCCGCATGCTGCTCGCCGCACCGCTCTACCACGTGGCCGGCCTCACCTCGACGTTGATCGCCCTGTTCTCCGGGCGGGTCGTGGTGATGCTCCCGCAGTTCGAGACCGCCGCGTGGCTCGGCGCCGTGCAGCAGCACCGGATCACCCACGCCTTCCTGGTGCCCACCATGGTGGCCCGCCTGCTCGACGATCCCGCCCTCGCCGACGCCGACCTGTCGAGCCTCGAGGCGGTCACCTACGGTGCGGCGCCCATGCCGCCGTCGGTCATCCGCCGGGCCATCGACGTGTTCCCCCGCACCGTGTCCTTCTCGCAGTCCTACGGCCAGACCGAGACCACCGCCACGGTGGCCGTGCTCGACCCCGACGACCACCGGATCTGGGAGGGCAGCCCGGCCGAGCAGGAGGCCAAGATGCGCCGCCTGCGTTCGGTGGGCAAGGTGCTCGACGACGTCGAGATCCAGATCTGCGACGAGGACGGCAACCCGGTCGGGCCCAACACCCCCGGCGAGGTCTGGCTGCGCACCTTCCGGGCCATGGACGGCTACTGGGGCAACCAGGAGAAGACCCGGGTCACCGTCGACGGCTCGGGCTGGGTCCATACCGGCGACCTCGGCTTCCTCGACGAGGACGACTACCTGTTCCTGTCGGGCCGTCATGGCGACATGATCATCCGCGGCGGCGAGAACATCGCCCCCGACGAGGTCGAGGCCGTGCTCTACGAGCACCCCGACGTGATCGAGGCCGCCGTGGTCGGCGTGCCCGACGAGACCTGGGGCGAGCGTGTCATCGCCGCCGTCGTGCTGCGGCCCGGGGTCGGCACCGACGCCGTCGCCTCCTACGTCCGTGACCACCTCGCCAGCTTCAAGCGGCCCGAGGAGATCCTGGTGTTCGAGGAGCTGCCCCGCACCTCGACCGGCAAGCTGGTGCGCCGTGACCTGCTGCCGTTGGTCGAGGAGCGTCTCGCCTGAGCGACCGTTTCGTTCTGCGGGGGCCCTGCATCACGCCGGGTCCCGCTGCTGCCGAGGCCGGCGCGTCCACCGCAGTGGTGGTACACGCCGGCCTCGTCGCGTCGCTGCAGGCTGCCGGCGACGCGACCGACGGCGGGGTCGGCGGGGTCGATCTGCCGCCGGGCGCGGTGATCTGCGGGGGTTTCAGCGACCATCATCTGCACCTGCTGGCAACCGCTGCTGCCCGCCGGTCGGTCGACCTGTCGACCGCTCGCTCGCTGGCGGAGGTCGCCGACGCCCTGACCGACGCAGCGCTGCGGACGCCGCCCGGGCGATGGCTGCGGGCCTGGGGCCTCGACGAGTCGTACCTCGACGAGCAGCGGCTGCCCACCGTCGACGAGCTCGACCGGGCCACCGCCGGGCGACCGTTGGTGCTGCATCACCGCACCGGGCATCTGCGGCTGCACAACCGGGCGGCCGACGCCGCCGGCGGACCGGACCCGCTGCCCTTCGACGAGCTGGCCGAGGCCGTCGCTGCGGTGGGAGCCGAGTTGCTGGCCCACGGCGTCACCGCGGTCACCGACGCCACCCACACCAACGACCGGGCCGCGCTCGAGCTGCTCGACCGGTTCCGGCTGCCCGTACGGGTCACGGCCATGGTCGGCGCCGATCACCTCGACGGGCTGGCCTTCGGGACGACCGTGGGCTCGGTGACGGTCGGACCGGCCAAGATCATGCCGCCGCACCACGGGCTCGACCGCGTCGCCGAGCGGGTCGCCGCGGCGCATCACGCCGGGTTCCCCGTGGCCGTGCACGCGGTCGACGTCGACGAACTGCAGGCCGCGCTCGATGGCGGTCTCGGACCCGGTGACCGCATCGAGCACCTGGGGCTCAGCCTGCCCGAGCAGCTGACCGAGTTGGCCGCCCGCCGCATCGCGGTGGTGACCCAACCCACCTTCGTCACCCGTCGGGCGGCCAAGTACCGCCGCGAGCTCAGCGAGATCGAGCAGGGATGGCTGTACCGGCTGCGCAGCGCCGTGGAGGCCGGCGTGGAGCTGCGGGGCTCCTCCGACGCGCCGGTCGTGCCGGCCCGGCCCCTCGAGCAGGTGGCCGCGGCGATGACCAGAACCGTGACCCCGTCGGAGCGAATCGACGTCGATGCGGCGCTCGGGCTGATCGGCGCACCGCTGTCGGTGGGTGCCGCGGCCGACCTGGTCGTGCTGGCCGAGGACCCCCGGTCGGTGGCGCGCACCGACCCTGCACGGGTGGCCGACATCGCGGTCCTGGCCGTATGGCGCAACGGCCGGCTGCTCGTGGGCGACGCTCGCCACTGGCCCGGCGGGAAAGGGCCCTAGCCGGAAACGGACCTGGACGGACCCGGCCCGATGCCGGCAGCTCAGGTCCCCCGATGTCAGCGGGGCTTGCGCAGCAACAACACGTCCTGCCCGTTGGGGCGGGGCATGAAGTCGCACACCTCGAACTGGGCGCCGAAACAGTCGATGTTCTCGCGGCGGGTCTGGAAGACCTCCCACGAGCCGATGATCTGCGTGGACACCGACGCCTGCTCAGAGGTGCTGTCGAGCTGGAAGTGCCCGACCTTCTGCAGCTCGTCGCGCTGGGTGGCGGTGAGCATCTTCTGCTGGTACATCCGGCCGAGCACCGTGCAGATGAAGATCCCACCGGGGCGCATGACCCGGTACAGCTCGGCGATCCATGCCTGCTGGGTCTCGAGCGGGATGTGGGTGAACACCGAGTTGGCGAAGGCCAGGTCGAACTGGTTCTCGTCGGCGAAGGCCAGCGGCGGGTCGAGGGCGTTGACGTGGAAGTCGATCCCGTCGATGTTCGCCTTGCACCAGTCGATCGAGTCGGCGTCGACATCGGTGCCGTGCAGCTCGAGGCTCTCGACGCAACGGAGGTGGCGGATCAGCCGCGCCGACCCGACGCCCAACTCCAAGGCGGCCCGTGCCGTGCGCAGGTTGAAGCCGTACTTCTCCGCCATGCGGACCCAGCCATGGATCTGGCCATATCCCGACGCGAAGTACCGGGCGGTCTGCAGCTGCCGTTCGGCGTCGGAGTCGAACAGCACCGCCGTGCGCATCACGATGTCGGTGGGGGCCATCGGGCCCGGCTCGACCGGGACGCAGAACGGGCCGAGCCGCTCCTTCATGAACGCCTCGAACTGCAGCCGGGCACGACGCAGGTCGAGGTCGGCCCGTCGTGCCTCGGGCAGGGCCCGCAGCGCCGTGTTGACGACCCGGGAGGGGATCCGGTCGAGTACCCCAGCAACAGCCTTCGCCATCTCACATCCTCGTCGTGTCGCGATCAGGTCGAGCGAACTCAGGATACCGAGCATCCCCTGGTGCCGATCCGGGCATTTCGCCCCAGGGCAGCACGCCCCGGACCGGCGATCCCGCCATCGCGGAGCCCAGCCAAGCCCTGACCTGCCGGGATCCGGCCGCCCCGACGGCCGGACCTACCGCCCTGCCCGGATGTCCGGATGTCCGGACCGCATGCGCCCGGCCGCAGCTGCCAAGATCGGACCGTGTCGACCACCGGACCACTCGACCCCGGACCACTCGACCCCGGCCGGCACGGCTCGGACCGGGGCCGGCGGTTGGGGGTGGCGGCGGCCCTGGTGGACGGGGTGGTCGTGCCCGGCGACGTCGTGGTGGACGGGACGACGATCGGCGCGGTCGGCGTCGCACCTCCCGGCCGCAGGGACCTTGCCGTGCCCGGGTTCGTCGACGTGCAGATCAACGGATTCGACGGGGTCGACTTCACCCGGGCCGATCCTGCAGCGATCACCGGTGCCCTGGTCACCCTGGCCCGCCACGGGGTCACGGCCTGCGTGCCGACGCTGCCCACCGCCGAGCCGGCGGCGTACGAGCCGGCACTGCGGTGCCTGGCCACGGTCATGGACCAGCCACCGCTCGGGGCCAAGGTGCTCGGCGTCCACCTCGAGGGCCCGTTCCTGAACCCGGCCCGGCGCGGCGCCCACCCGGAGGAATGGCTGCGCGACCCGGACCCGGCCCTGCTGGCCCGCTGGGCGCAGCTCGCGCCCCTCGCCGTGCTGACCCTGGCCCCCGAACTCGACGGCGCACCGGCCCTCATCGCCGAGGCCCTCCGGCTGGGCATCGTGGTGTCGCTCGGCCACAGCGAAGCCACTGCTGCGCTGGCCCACGCTGCCTTCGATGCCGGCGCCTCGATGGTGACCCATCTGTGGAACGCCCAGCCGGCCGTCGGGTCCCGCCAACCGGGCCTGGCCGGAGCGGCCCTGGCTCGACCCGACGTGAGGGTCGGGATCATCGCCGATCTTGTCCATGTCGCCGCGGACACCCTGCTCCTGTCGCTCGCCGCCGCCGGTCCGCGGGCCTTCGTGGTCAGCGACGCCCTCGACGTGGCCGGCACCGCACCCGGGACCCGGACGAGGGCCGACGGCCGCCCCCAGCACCATGACGGCATCGCCGTGCACCTCGGCGACGGCACGCTCGCCGGCAGCGCCCTACCCCTCGACGCTGCGCTGCGGAACCTGGTGGCACTGGGCCTCGACCTTCCTCGAGCTGTCGACCTGGTCACCGCCGCGCCGGCCCGTGCCCTCGGCCGGGCCGACGTCGGCCGTCTGCGGCCGGGTTCGCCGGCCGACGTCGTGGTCCTCGACGACTCGTCGACCGTCGCCTCGGTGCTCGTGGACGGACGCCAGATCACCTGAGCAGCCGGTCGGGGCCGAGTGGGACACCCCGACGCCCGGAACCCGACCCCCGGAACCCGGCTGCGTCGGAGCCGCCCACCGGCGCAAGCCCGCACCGTTCAGCGTTGGCCGTCGACCACCGCGAGCACCTCGTCGCCGTAGCGTTCGAGCTTGGTCGGGCCGATACCGTGGCAGTGCGCCAACAGCGCCAGCGTGGTGGGCCGGCGCCGGGCGATGTCCTCCAACGCCCGGTCGGGCAGCACCAGGTAGGCCGCCACCGAGTCCTTGCGGGCCCGTTCGCGTCGCCAGACCTTCAGCGCCTCGACCGTGGGCTGGTGCACCCCGGCGGTGTCGGCTGCCGGGCCGCCACGACCGGCGGCCGAGCGCACCGGTGGCCGGCCCGCGCCGGAGCTCGTGACGGGCCCACCCGAACCCGGCGAGGCCCGCAGCTCGGCGGCGGTGGGCAACGGCGGTGGTGAGCCAGGGGCGGCGAGCTCGGCCAGGAACGGGCTCGGCGCGGCGGCGTCGGCCACCACCACCGTGCGTCGGGACGACCGCGTCAGCCCGACGTGGAACACCCGGCGTTCCTCCTCGATGTCGGTGGCCAGCCGGTGCGGCAAGAGGCCCTCGGAGGCATCGTGGACAATCACGTAGGGCCACTCGCGGCCCTTGACCCGGTGCACCGTGGCGAGCTGCACCCCGTCGGGGCTGGCTTGGCGACCCGACTCGGTGAGCTGCTGACGCAGCCAGGCGCCGAACCCGGCCGGGTCGGGGTGGAGATGCGCGACGGCCTCGAGCGCCGCCAGATCATCGCCGTGGGCCGAACGGTCGACCGCTCCCCGCGACCGGTCCAAGGTGTCCATCGCCGCGCCGAGCCCGAGCTGCTGGGCGACGGCGCGCAACACCGTCGCGGTGTCGGCGCCCTTGGCCACCAGGGCACCGAGCAGCTCCACGTCAGCGGCGAAGGCCTCGACCTTGTCGGCGTCCTTCGGTGAGCTGAGCCGCGTGGCCAGGCGACGCAGACCGTCGAGGCTGCGCTGCTCGTCCATCCACTCCACGAGTCGGGGGGACAGGCCACGGGGTGGACGCCGGGCGGCATCGGCGATCCAGCCCGGGACCAGCGCAGCCCCCGAGCGGCCACCGGCCGCGGCGAGGGCCAGCCAGGCGAGTGCGGCACGAACCCCCGAGCGGGCCAGCAGCGCGGTGTCCACGGGTGCCGTGGTGGGGATCCCCGCTGCGGCGAGGCGGAGCTGTACCGGCAGCAGCGTCACGTTCACCCGGGTGAGCACCGCCACCTCGCTCGGCGCCGCCCCGTCCTCGAGGAGCCGGCGGACCACCTCGCAGGTCGTGCCGGGGACGTCGCCCACGGGCTGCACCACCAGGTCGTCCGGCGCGGCCGCACGGCCGGGGGCCGGACGGATGTCCTTGCTGACCCGCTGACGGTTCCGGGTCAGCAGGTTCGACGCGGCCTGCACCACGCCCGGCGGACAGCGGTAGTTGACCTGGAGTGGATGGTCACCGGCCCCGGGGAACCAGCGATCGAAGCGCACCAGCCAGTCCGGCGATGCCCCCACGTAGCCGTAGATCGTCTGGTCGTCGTCACCGACCCCGAAGCAGTCGTAGGCGGGTGCCGACAGCAGGCGCACCAGCAGGAGATGGGCGGGGGCGAGGTCCTGGAACTCGTCGACCAGCAGGACCCGGCAGGCCTGCTGGGCGGTGCGGCGGGCCGCAGGGTCACCCAGCAACCGTTCGATCGCTGCGATGATCTGCTCGTCGAAGTCGAGCACGCCACGGCGGGCCAACTCCTCGCGGTAGCGGGGCACGACCTCGGCGAGCCCGTCGACGTCGCCACCGAACGCCGCCTCGACCTCGGCCGGGTCGCGCAGGCCGAGCCGTACGGCGGAGAGGGCTTCGAGCCACGGCGCCGCCGGGTCGGTCCCGGCGCGACG
The DNA here is from genome assembly GCA_903921205.1 of uncultured Acidimicrobiia bacterium. Lineage (GTDB taxonomy): Bacteria > Actinomycetota > Acidimicrobiia > Acidimicrobiales > CAIXPF01 > CAIXPF01. The sequence goes on from CAIXPF010000102.1 coordinate 7,874, forward strand.
ACCGAAGCGGACCAACTTCTCGAGGATCCGCCGCACCTCGGTCTCGTCGATGGTGGACAACCGGCGCCCGTCGGCCCGGGCCCGGAACGGGCCGCCGCCGTTGATGATCGCCAACCCCAGGCTGTTCAGCGTGCGGATGTGCAGGCGGGGAAGGTCCGGGGTGCGGGCCCGCATCTCCTCGGCGGCCCGCACGTTGAACGCCACCAGGGTGACCAGCTCGGCCGGCACCCCGCGTCCCGCCAGCAGCAGCCGGGCCCGCTCGGTGAGCACACGGGTCTTGCCCGAACCGGCCGGGGCGATGATGCGGGCCCCACCACCGGCGTGGGCGACCGCAGCGAGCTGGTCGGCCGCGAGCTCGGCGGACGGATCGACGGCGGCGAGGGGTTCGAGCCGCCCGAGGGCCAGTCCCGCCGCCGCTACCACGACCACCGGACCTGTTGCATCGTGCGGGGTCAGCGGTCCACCGTCGATCGCCGCCGGACGGCCGTCGGCCAGGAGGAGGTCCACACCGGGCCGATCACCCGGCAATGCCCCCAGCGCGACCGCCAACTCGGCCGGGCGGTAGCGGGCCTGCAGCGGGTCACGGCCGTCGACCGCGTGCTGGCGCAACAGCCCGGCCAGACGTTCGGCCCGGAACTCGAAGCCGACCCCCACCTCCCACGGGGCGCGCGCCTCGGTCTCGGTCGCCTCGAACGGATCGGCCGGACCCGACGATGCGTCGAGTGCCACGACGAAGCGATGACGACCCGACCAGCAGGCGGCCAGGTCCTCGAGCGGTGCATCGGCGGCCGGTTGGCCGTTTGCGTCGAACGCAACCCGGAACACCGGGGCGTCGGACCACGGCCCGGGAGCGGCCGCCCCGGGGAGGACCACCAGCCCCCGGCCCAACGCGTCGGGCCCGGCCCAGTCGACCGCCGACCGCAGCAACGGAACCGTCGACGGCCCGGTGCCCGACCCCGACCTGCCCGACCCCGACCGACCGCCCGCCGCGGCTGGGACGGGCCCGGCCGGAGCGGTGCGGGACCCGGCGCGGCGCGGTGACCCGGCGCGCTCGGTCCGCCGGCGAGAGGTCGCGACGACAGGATCCGGGAACGCCGGCGGATCGACGGCATCGTCGGCCCAGGCAGGCTCCTCGACCTCGGCGAAGCGGTCGAGGTCGTCCCAACGGGTCGTGTCCGCAGCCCGGTCGCCGTCGGTGGCCGGTGAAGCCGGCCGCTCGGCGAAACAGCGCCGCACCTCGGCCGCGCTGGCGTGCGACGCTCCACAGTTCCCGCAGCTGATCTGGGCCATCGGAAGGTTCCTAGCACGGGGGGTACGACAGCGGCGGCGATGCGCGTCCCGCCGGCGCCGTCCATCGCGCCGATCTACCCATCCCCACGACAGGGCAAGCAGGTCAACCCCCCGAGGCCGACAGCCGAAAACCGCTCGGTGCCCCCCGAGTTCGGTCCCGACGACACCCTGAGCCCGACCGAGGCGCACGCCTGGCGCATCCTCGAACGTCGTCTCCGTATCGACCTGCCGGTCCGCCGCATCGAGCGCCGCGCCCGTGTTCGCACCGACCGGGTGTTGCGCCAGGCCGTCGGCGGCCTGCTCGGCGGTCTCGTCCTCACCCTGCTCGCCCGCTACAGCCCGGAGCTGCTGGTGGCGATCGGGGTCTGTGTCGCCGCGGCCGGCCTCGCCGGAGCCTGCGTCCGCCTGGTGGCGTTGGCCCGCCTCGGACGCGCCCAGCGGCCCGGTAACCGTCGAGGTCGCCCGCCCCGACCGGGGCCCCCGGCGTCGCGCCGGTCGCGGTAGGTTGACCCCCGAAGGGGGTCCGATGGCGATCAAAGACGTTTTCCATGTCAACGTGAACTGCACCGACCTCGACCGGTCCCGCGCCTTCTACGAGAAGGTCGGGTTCAAGGTCGTGACCGAGCTGGGGGTCGGTGGCTCGCCGAGCATGCTGACCGGGCTCGACCTGCCGGCCGATGGCAAGGCCCGTGCGGTGCTGATGATGCTCGAGCCGGACAAGCCCCGGGGCACCCGCATCGACCTGATCGAGTGGATCAACCCGCCCACCTCGGGAAGTGCCCCGGCAACGCTGAACCACGTCGGCATGGCCCGCATCGCGCTGTGGACCATCGGCATCGACGCCGAGTACGAACGGCTCAGGGCCGAGGGCATCGAGTTCATGTCGCCGCCGGTGCAGATGGGTCCGACGGTGCGCTTCTGCTGCTTCCGCGACCCTGACGGCACCGTGTTGGAGCTGATCGACTTCGGGGGCGGGCGATGAGCCTGCGCGGTTCGGCCGCCGTGGTGGGCGTCGCCGAGCTGAAGCCGACCCGGTGGACCGACAACGTGTCCACCATCGACCTGTTCACCCAGGTGGGCCTGCAGGCCATCGCCGATGCCGGGCTCGAGCTGTCCGACATCGACGGCCTCGTGGCCCACCCCATGGCCGGCGTGCCCATGCTGGTGCCGTCCACCCTGATCGAGTCGATGGGTCTGCGCTGCAGCTTCGCCTCGACCGTCGACCTCGGCGGCGCCACGGGCGCGGCGATGGTGTGGCGCGCCGCAGCGGCCATCGCCGCAGGCCAGGCCAACGCCGTGCTGTGTGTGACGGCCTCGCGCCGCCAACGCCGCACGCCCACGCCGGGGCCCAAGCGTCCGAGCGGTTCCGGTGGCGTCGGGGGCAAGGACACCTCCGCCTGGGCCGAGTTCGAGGTGCCCTTCGGCAACGTCGGCGCCAACATCGGCTACGCCATGATCGCCCAGCGCTACCTCCACGAGTACCAGGCGACCCCGGAGCAACTGGCCAAGATCGCCGTGCACCAACGCGACAACGCCTGCGCCAACCCCGATGCGTGGTTCTACGGCGAGCCGATCACCATCGACGACGTCCTGGACTCGCCGATGGTCGCCGACCCGCTGCACCTGCTGGAGATCGTGATGCCCTCCGGCGGCGGTGCCGCCCTGGTCGTGGTCAGCCCCGAACTGGCCCACAAGCTCGACCGGCCGAAGGCCTGGCTGCTCGGCGCCGGCGAGTGCACCACCCACAAGACCATCACCTACGCCCCCAGCCTGATGGACACCGCCATCAAGCCCGCCGCCGACCGGGCCTTCGCCCAGGCCGGCGTCACCCGCGACCAGATCGGCCTGGCGTCGCTCTACGACTGCTACACCATCACCGTGCTGGTCACCCTCGAGGAAGCCGGGTTCTGCGCCCGGGGCGCGGGAGGCCGCTTCATCGACGAGCACGACCTGCGTTACGGGGGCGACTTCCCGCTCAACACCCACGGCGGACAGCTCAGCTTCTCCCAACCCGGGCTGGCCGGTGGGATGAGCCATGTGACCGAGGCGGTGCGGCAGATCCAGCAGCGCGGCGGCGACCGTCAGGTGAAGGACCTGTCCTTTGCCTTCGTGAACGGCAACGGCGGGATCATGTCCGAGGAGTGCGCGCTGATCCTGGGGGTGGAGCCGTGAGCCATCCCCGTCCCGGCCGGCCGTCGGTGGTGACCCGCCCGTTCTGGGAGGCGACCGCCGAGGGCCGCTTCCTCATCCAGCGTTGCGCCGGGTGCCGCACGGCGATCTTCTACCCCCGTCCGGCCTGCCCCCACTGCGGTGGCGGCGAGCTGGCCTGGGAGGCGGCGTCGGGCGCCGCCACCGTGCACACCTTCAGCATCGCCCGCCGGCCCACCCACCCGAAGTTCACCGGTGACGAGCCCTACGTGGTGGCCATCGTGGAGCTGGCGGAAGGGCCGCACGTCACCACCAACATCATCGAGTGCGACCCCGATGACGTACGGATCGGTATGGCCGTGCAGCTGGTGTTCGACGCGGTCGGCGACGACGGCTACGCGCTGCCGTTCTTCCGGCCCGTCTGACCCCACCGTCGACACCACGCCCGGGTACCACCGCGCAACGACCCGCAACGGCTTCGGCCCGGCAGTCCGCCCGACTGCCGGGCCGAACCGCGTCAGCATGCCGTTGCGCTCGCCACAGGGCCCGACCCGTCGTCAGTAGAACACCACCAGCGTGGCGGCCACGAGCAGGGTGAGGATGCCCGGCCAGTACAGCAGCTCGGGCAGCAGGTTCTTGCGCCAGTGCACGAACCGCCCGCCGCGACCGGTGCCGAACAGCAGCGAGTTCACGGCGACCAGCAGCAGCGCCACGTAGAGCACGAAGTAGGCGTAGTCGAGGTACACGATCTCGGTGGCGTCGATCGTGCTGCGCAGGTTGTTGTGGGCGAGGATCGTGACGAACATCAACGCCAGCACCGAGGTGAGCGTCGCCTGCACGTAATAGTTGCCACCGGCTGGTTCGGTCACCTCGCCGTCGTCCCACGAGCGCGTCACCGGATGCTCGTCGTGGTCCCACAGCCGCGCCGCCATACCCTTCGGCATTCTCTTCGGGGAGATCACCAGGGAGAACTCCGCCGGCCGGGTGGCCATCAGGTGCACGGTGAACAGCAGCAGCATGATCACCACCAGCTGGATCATCTGCGAGATGAACGGGTCGAGGAACTTGCGCGTCATGTGCACCGTGAAGGTCAGCTCGGGAAAGCCCGACTGGCGGGCGAAGTTCGGGATCCCCAGCGTGGAGTTGATGCTGGAGGTCGAGTACCCGAACTCGCTGCCGGTGATCTCGAAGTCGTCCGGGCTGATCCCCGGGGACAGGCCCGGACGGGCGATGGGGACGATCAGGTCGTACTCCGCCACGTCGGGTACCAGCACGATGGGCCGGGGGACCTCGCGATGCGCCACCCGCAACCGCAGGTCCATGTAGTCGAGCGGGTACGCCGCGAGGTGCCGTTCCGGCTGGATCGACACCGTGAAGTTCCAGGCGATGGTCCGGGTGTCACCGTCCTGGACGTCGTAGAACGGCTCGAACTCGGGCGTGTCGACCGCATCGGGGAACACGAAGCCCGGCACCTCACCGTCGGGAACCCCGTTGGCGTAGCGCTGCCAGACCGTGCCGGACAGCCGCCATCCGTCCGCGGTGTTCTGGCCCGGTTCGATGGCCTGCAGGAACACACCGGCGAGAACCGTGTGGGGCTTGAGGTCGCCCGACACCGACGACACGTACGCGAGGTACTCGTCGATGGTCTCGCTCAACTGCTCGAGCCCGCCGTCGACCTCGAACTCCTCGGAGTTCGAGGCTTGGGCGATCTGCCGAACGGGGGCGTCGCTCGAGGACTCCTTGTGCAGCTTCCACGTGACCCCGATGGCGACGGCGGGCGTGAGCGTGATGACGAGCACGATCGCCCAGATCCGCGCGGTGTCGCGCAGGGCGATCAGGGCGAAGGCGATGAGCAGGCAGGCGATGCCGTTGAGCGCGGCGAAGAAGAGCCCGAGGTTGTAGTGGAACGCGGTCCTGTCCCCGGCCAGCACCACCTTCTTGATCGCCACGAAACCCAGCACCCAGTCCGCGGTCGGGATCCGGGCGGTGAACAGCCATGCGGGCTCCCCCGTGATCTCGTCGTGGTAGTCGAAGACCCGGTCGGGGTCGGGGTTGGACGGGTCGAGGATCGCCGTGGCGGCCTCGTTGCCGTTGTCGGCGGCGACCTCGGCGAAGGTCGGCACGTCGGCGCCACGCCAGTACGTCTTGATCGGGTGGGCGACGAAGCCGCCGTTCTGGTTGGCCGAGGGATGCGCCGAATAGGAGCCGCTGCGCGACAGCACGAACCCGTATCCCGATGAGCCGAGCTCGGACCAGCCGACGCTGCGGTTGATCGTGTCGAGCTGCATCGAGATGATGATCGCCCCGGCGGGGCCGCCGCCGGGAGGGGCCTCGGGACCGTAGAAGCGGCCGGTGTAGACCGCCACCATCCGTTTCGTGGTGCCACCGAGGTACGGCGGCACCCACGTACTGCCGACCTCCATCGCCCGACGCCACCAATGACCCTTGGGCTCGTCTGGGTTCTCGTAGTCGTAGGTGATCTTGCCCGCCTTGATGACGCCGCCGGGCCGGGTGTCGTAATGGTTCGGATCAGCCGGAGCGGTGGGCAGGCGACGGTCGTAGGTGATCCCGACCCCCCACAGGGTGGGCTGCGACTGCAGCAGCGCCGTGGTCGCCTTGCCGGCGTTCGACGAGTTGACCTCACCGCTGTTGAGCTGCTCGAGCAGCCGGTTGCCGGCGTCCTGCACCCCGCGCAACAGCTTGTCGATGGACTTCGCCGCGTCCTGCGCCTGCTCCTGGGCGCGTTCCTGCTGCTGTTCGACATAGCGCCGTTCATGGTCGCGGCGGGCCCCGACCAGCTGGGCCGCCAGCAGCAGCGAGACGATCCCGATGGCGACGAAGAACAGCGCCGCATGGCGCGCTCTCAGACGCGACACGGACCCGTCAACCCCGCAGGAACCAGGCGCTCATCACGCCGATCGTGCTGCGTCGAACAGTCGGCTGCGATCCTCACCGCGCTCGAACACGAGAACCGGGTCCGGACCCTGGAGGATCCGCTCGGTCACGCTGCTGAGCGCGAACCGGGTGAAGCCGGTGCGTCCCCGCGAGGCGATGACGACCAGGTCGACCGGGTTGTTGTCGAGGTGCTCGACGATGCTGTCGGCGGCGTTCCCGATGACCACGTTGGTGTTGACCTTCTGGCCCGGGAACGCCTCCGCCACCCGGGCGAGATAGGTGTTGGCCGACTCGAGCACGCCGGGCATCAGATCGGCCCCGGCGCCGGTGTCACCGACGACCATGCCGGAGGTGATGGACACCGCCTGGATCAGGTCGATCTCGGCCCCGACCAGCTTGGCGAGGTGGCGGGCGATCGGCAGCGACTCCTCGGAGAGGTCAGAACCGTCCACCGGCACCAGGATCCGCTTGAGCGAGTAGGTCGCCATGTCGATGTCGACGTTCGGGCCCACCACCAGGCGGGGGCACAGGGCGTTCTTGATCAGCTTGTCCGACACGCTGCCGAGCCGGATGCGCTCGAGGCCGGTGCGGCCGTGGGTGGCGAGCAGGATGAGGTCGACGTCGTCCTTGCTCGCGGCGTCGAGGATGAGGTCCACCGGGTCGCCCTCGGCGATCACGGTCTCGACCTCCCAGCCGGCGGCGGTGGCGGTGGCGACGTGCGGGGCGAGGTAGCCGCTGAATGCCGCAGCCGTCGGCGTCTTCATGTTCTTGGGGCTGTCGACGCTGATGAAGCGCACCTTCGAGAAGCCGATCGTGCGCAGCATCGGCAGCACGAGCAGCGCGTCCTCGGAGGTCTCGTCCCCGTCAAGAGGAAGCAGCACGGTGTAATCCGACATCGGGGACTCGTTTCTCTCTGAACCGATGGCGCACCTTACCGCGGCCCTAGCCCGGTTACTCAGCGCCCCGCAGCGGCCCCGCCGGCCCCTTCGACAGGCGCCGTGACTAGTTTGGGCCGGTCACGACCCAGGAGAACGCCATGACCATCGGCCCCGTCGAATACATCCTCGTCGAGTTCCCGGAAAACCGGTTCACCGGCGAGATCGTGCCTGCGCTCGCCGAGCTGATCGCGTCGCGGATCGTGCGGCTCATCGATGCCGTGTTCATCACCAAGGACGAGGCGGGCATCGTGCTCTACGAGGAGTACGACGCCGCCGAGATCGGCGACGGGTTCGGTTTCGCCGACCTCGAGGGCGAGGTCGGCCTGTTCAACGAGGAGGACATCGCCACCGCCGCCGCATCGCTGGCCCCGAACTCCTCCGCCCTGCTGCTGGTGTGGGAGGACCTGTGGGCCGCACCGCTCGCCGGCGCCATCCGCCGGGCCGGCGGCCAGCTGCTCGACGGTGGCCGTATCCCCCACAGCCTCGTCGTCGCCGCGCTCGAGCACGACTGAGCGGCCCGACACCGCCATCACGCGTACCC
>CAIXPF010000103.1 GCA_903921205.1 uncultured Acidimicrobiia bacterium
TGACCTTCGACTGAGGGCGCGCGCGACGAGGGGGCGGAGCCGGCCGGCCCCGCCCCCTCGTCGCGTCCGGAGCCGGGTCAGTCGAAGGTGATGACCTGGCGGGCGACCTCGCCGCGCTTCATGGCGGCATAGCCCTCGTTGATCTGCTCGAGGCTGAGGCGGGCCGACACCATCTCGTCGAGCTTGAGGCGCCCGTCGAGGTACATGCTGACCATGGCCGGCATGTCGGTGCGGAACTGGTTCGAGCCCATCATCGAGCCCTGCAGCTTCTTCTCGGCGAGCAGGTCGATGCCGCGGATCTCGAGCACCTGCTTGGGCGGCACCATGCCGATCACGGTGGCGGTGCCACCGACGCCGAGCATGTTGAACGCCTGCTCCGCGGTGGCCTTGAGGCCGATCGCCTCGAAGCTGTACTCGACGCCGCCGTCGGACAGCTCACGGACGGCCTCGACCACGTTGTCGACCTTGGAGGCGTTGACGACGTCGGTGCCGCCGAGCTGGCGGGCGACCTCGAGCTTCTCGTCGCTGACGTCGACCACGATCACCTGCACCGCTCCGGCGATGCGGGCGGCCTGGATGGCGGCGAGGCCGATGCCGCCGGCACCGATCACGCACACCGAGGCGCCGGGCGGGACCTTGGCGGTGCGGAACACTGCGCCCATGCCGGTGGTGATGCCGCACCCGATCAGGGCGGCGCGGTCGAGGGGCATGTCGTTGGTGACCTTCACCAGGGCGTTCTGGTGGACCAGCATCATCTCGGCGAACCCGCCGAGGCGGGCGAACTGGTCGATCGGGGTGCCGTCGTGCTTGCGCAGTCGCGAGGGGGCGCCCTTCGGACGGGAGGTGGCAGCCGGGTTGGAGCAGCGGTAGGGGTGGCCCGACAGGCACTGCTTGCACTGGCCGCAGAAGATCGACAGGCAGCAGATCACGTGGTCGCCGGGCTTGCAGTACGACACGCCCTCACCGACGGCCTCGACGATGCCCGCGGACTCGTGGCCCAGCACGGCCGGGAGCTTCGAGCGGAAGATGCCCTCCATGTAGTGCAGGTCGGAGTGGCACAGGCCGGCGCCCATGACCCGGACGAGCACCTCACCGGGGCCGGGGTTGTCGATGAGGACATCCTCGATGTCGAGCCCACCCGGTTGTTCGTTGAGTACGGCAGCCTTCATCGGCGTTGCTCCCCACAAGGATCGAGGCCACCCTCCGTCGGGTGGCGGCGCACGAAGTGTCGCGCATCGGGCGCTGGTGATGCTCGATCCCACATCGGACCGAGCAGTGCGGTCGGGGGCAGTACGGTGCGCACATGCGCATCGGAGCGTCGCTGACCAGCGCCCACCCGTCGGTCGACGGTCGTGAGGGTGCCCGGCGGATGATCGAGCGGACCCGCGCCGCCCGCGCCGCCGGCCTGTGGTGCCTGACCGTCGGCGACCATCACGCCAACCGTCGTCCGTACTTCCAGAACACGCCGATCCTCGGGCGGTTGCTCGCCGAATGGGGCGACGACCGGCCGGCCGGGTGTCTGTTCCTGGTTCCGCTGTGGAACCCGGTGCTGATGGCGGAGCAGGTCGGGACGCTGGCCACCCTCGCCGGTGAGCCGTTCATCATCCAGACCGGCATCGGCCAACCCGCCGATCGTGCGGCGATGGGAACCGACGGGCGAGGGCGGGGTCGCCTGCTCGACGAGACCATCGCCGTGGTCGACGCCCTCCTGGCCGGCGAACGGGTCGACTCGGCGTTCTTCGGCCTCACCGGGGCCACCGTCGCGCCGCTACCACCGGGTCCGGTCGAATGGTGGATCGGGGCGTCCTCCGATGCCGGGATCGACCGCGCCGCCCGGGTCGGTGACTGCTGGTACGCCGAACCCGGCCTGACGGTGACGACCGCAGCGGAGCGCATGGCGTTCTACCTCGGTCGTTGCGCCCACCACGGGCGCTCGCCGGTGCGGGTACCGCTGCGGCGCGACGTGCTGATCGCGGAGACCGACGCCGAAGCCCACCGGCTCGTGGCCCCGTTGCTCGCCGCCGGCTACCGCGGCATCGACCCCATGGCGTTGGCGTTCGGGTCGCCCGCGACGGTCGCCGAGCAGCTGGCGGCGTTCGGCCCGCTGGGCTTCACCGACATCATCGTGCGTCAGATGGCGGTGGACCATGCCGCCGTCCTGCGCAGCTACGCCCTGCTCGGCGAGGTCGTCGAACGGTTGGAGGAACCATGAGCGAGTACCGGACCCTGCGCTACGAGGTGGGCGAGCACATCGCCCGCATCACGCTCGACCGTCCCCGTTATCGCAACGCCCAGAGCCGGGTGCTGCTCGAGGAGCTCGACCACGCGGTCCTGCGGGCCGGTGAGGATCGTGACGTGCGGGTCATTGTGCTGTTCGGCGAGGGGGACCACTTCTCGGCCGGCCACGATCTGGGTACCCCCGACGAGCTCGCCGACCAGGAGGAACGGCCGTGGCGTCGCGGCATCCGGGGTTGGTACGAGCAGACCCACGAGCAGTTCCTGGCCAACACGCTGCGCTGGCGCAACGTGGCAAAGCCGACGGTCGCCGCGGTGCAGGGGTACTGCATCTGGGGCGGTTGGATGATCGCCTCGTCCATGGACGTGATCTTCGCCGCGGACGACGCCATGTTCCTGGGCAGCCTGTTCCAGTACTTCTGCATGCCGTGGGACCTGCCGCCGCGCAAGGTGAAGGAGCTGCTCTTCGAGAGCCGGTTCATCGACGCGCAGGAGGCCCGCGAGCTCGGGCTGGTCAACCGGGTCCTGCCCCGTGCCGAGCTCGAGGCCGAGACGTTGGCGTGGGCGGCCCGGGTGGCCGAGAACGACCCGTTCCAGATGCGCATGACCAAGGCCGCGGTCAACCAGGCCCAGGACGGGCAGGGCTTCGGGGCCCACCTGCAGTCGGCACATGCCTTCTACGTGCTCAGCCGCCTCGGCGAGAAGGACCCGGACTCCACGGTGGTGGAGACCGGGACCCGCCGGCGGCCCGGGGTGCAGACGGCGATGGAGAACTACCAGCGCCGCCGCTGACGCGTCAGGACCCGGCGAGGTCCCGTCGCCACTGCGGGACCCGGGCCGACACGATGCCCTCGGCGGAGAGCCGGGCGAGCTCGGCCGCGTCGAGCCCGAGGAGCTCCGACAGCACCGCCTCGTTGTGCTCGCCCCGGAAGCCGACCATGGGCCGCACACCGCTGTCCGCGTCGCTGAACCGCCACGGCGACTGCGGCACGGTGACCGTATGGCCGGCGCCGAGATCGACCTCGGCGAAGGCCCCGCGTTCGGCAGCCCATTCGGTGGCGGCGAGCTCGGCGACCGTGCGGACCTCGGCGGCGAGCACCGTGGACACCCCGATGGCCTGTTCTAGCTCGACCGCACTGTCGAAGGTGGCGACCCACACCCCGATCTCGGCCTCGAGGGCGCCACGGTTGGCGACACGGTCTGCGGCGGTCCGGAAGCGCGGGTCGTCGCGCCAGTCCTGTCGCCCCGAGGCCTTCACCCACACGCCGAACCCGCCGTCGGTGGTCGGGTCGATCGTGACGTTCACCCAGCGGCCGGTGCGCAGCCGGAAGATGGCCGACCAGTTCTGCCCGGCCCGGAAGCCGCTGACCGGGTCCTCCCCGAGCAGCTCGGCGGTGGACAGGTCGTTCACCATCAACGTCGACTCGGTCATCGACACCTCGACCGCCTGGCCCTTGCCGGTCCGGTCGCGCTGGTGCAGGGCGGCGAGCAGTGCAGCGAGGGCGTGCAGGCCGGTGTAGGTGTCGGAGTGCGACATCGGGTCGTTGCGGGGACGGTCCGACTCGCCGCGGCGGCGGGCCACCATCTCGGTGACGCCGGCCTCGGCGTGGATCGCCGACGCATAGGCGCCCTGGTTCGAGCGCGAGTTGCCGTGGCCCCACCCGCTGATCGACGCCACGATCAGGCGCGGGTTGCGGGCCGAGAGGTCCTCGAAGGACAGGCCGAGCTTGCGCATCACCTCGGGCCGGTAGTTCTCCAGCAGCACGTCGGCATGGTCGACGAGCTGCAGCAACAGCTCACGGCCCTCGGGGCGGGTCAGGTCGAGCGAGACGCATTCCTTGCCGGCGTTGTAATGGACGAAGTAGGTCGACATGCCCTCGACCCGCGGCACGATCGCCCGGGTCAGGTCGCCGTCGGGCGGCTCGATCTTGATGACCCGGGCACCGAGGTCGGCCAGCAGGCGGCTGGCGATGGGCCCGGCCAGGGCGCGGGTGAGGTCGAGCACGACGACGTCGGACAGCGGTCGATCCATGCCCGGAAGCTAGCCCGTGGTCGATGGCCGCGGTCGGCCCAGGCCCCGGCGGACCATGCGGTAGCCCCGGCGGGCCAGCGACAGCAGCAGCACCGCCACCGTGGCGAAGACCACCATGGCGAGCACGCTGATCCCTGCTGCGACCCAGGGGCGAGTGACCGCCAGCACCATCAACGTGGCCACGACGCCGTCCTCGGTGAGGCTCGCGGCGATGTTGCTGAACGGCTCGGGGGAGGCGTTGATGGCCAGGCGTGTCGAGGCCTTGGACAGGTGGGCGACCAGCGCCAGGCTCGCCGCCAGCAGGGCGGCCTGGGGGCGACCCAGCTGGGCGCCGGCGACGGCACTGCCGACCAGGGCGCCGACCGTCGGGCGTACCGCGGTGTGCACCAGGTCCCACACGTTGTCCGCGAGCGGGATCTTGTCGACCACGAACTCGAGCGCGAACAGCAGCCCACAGACCACCAGCACCGGCGTCGATTGCAGGGCGTCGGGTCCCTCGCTCCAGCCGAGCCGGCCGGCCAGTCCCAGGATCAGCACCGTCAGGTAGGCGTTGATGCCGCTGGTCCACCCGGCGGCGATGAGGACGGCGGTCTCCATGCCGAACCTTGACACATCGTGGCGCTCGACGGGAGTCGCCGTGGAGCCCAGCAGGGGCGGCCGGCAGTCAGCGGGAGTCAGCGTCGGGCCCGCGGCTGGCTTGCCGGTGGGCGCGCAGCCCGGTTGTCGCACGGCGTAGTGTGCGGCCATGATCGCCCTTCCCACTGCAGCATCGACGAGCGGTCCCGATCTGGTGGCCGCGTTCGACGAGTGCTGGCAGGCTTGGCGCGGCCTCGGTGCCGGACTCGACGAGGACGCCTGGGCCCGGCCGTCGCTGTGTCCCGGTTGGACCACCCGCGACGCGCTGGTGCACCTCACCTCGGCCGAGATCGGGTTCGCCGCGTGGACGCCGTCGCCGGATCCTCCCTTCGAGCAGATCGGCGCCGAGGCGCGTCGGCTGCGCGACGCATCGGGCGCCGACGTCCTCGCCGAGTTCGAAGCGGTCACGGCGCGGCGGCTCGAGCAGATCGGCAACTTCTCCGAGGCCGACCTCGACATTGTCGGCTGGTCACCCGCAGGCTTGGGACCGCACCGGCGGTACCTGGAGATCCGCGTCTTCGACACCTGGGCCCACGAGCAGGACGTGCGGGTGCCCCTCGGCCTCGCCGGCCACCTGCACGGCCGCGGCCCGGCGATGTCGCTCGACGAGGCCCATCTGGCGTTCGGCTACATCGCGGGCAAGAAGGCGGCGCTGCCGACCGGCAGCTCGGTGACGGTTCGGGTCCACGGTGCCCAGCAGCGCGAGCTGCATGCGGTGATCGAGGGCCGTGCCCGGGTCGTCGAACGGTTGGACCAGCCGGCCTGCACCCTCGATGCGGACTTCCTGACGTTCATGCTGCTGGCCTGCGGTCGTCTCGACGCGCCTGGTCCGATCGAGCAGGGACTCGTGCGCCTCGGCGGGGACCTGGCCCTGGCGGAGCGGGTGGCGAACAACCTGGCCTTCACGATCTGACCGTCCCCGCCGGGTGTCGCGGCTCGGGCCGTGGTGCGCCGGCCGGCGGTGTCCGGTCAGATGAAGCGGCCGGCCGGCGGTGTCCGGTCAGATGAAGCGGTCGGGCAACAGCCGCGGTTCCCAGCCATGGCCGAGGATGCCGGCGGCGACCGCCTCGCCGGACCCCGCTCCCCAGGTGATGCCCTGGCTGCCGTGCCCGACGGCGAGGACCAGGCCCGGCGTGCCCGGCACCGGGCCGTGCAACGGGAGGCCGTCGGCGGACAGCGGTCGTCGGCAGGTGCGCAGCTCGGCCACGGGCACGGCCCGTACTGCCGGCACCAGCTCGGCGGCGCGCCGGCAGACCGCCGCGACGGCCTCGGCCTGGTTCTCGGCGTGGTCGGTGCCGCTGGTCTGCAAGGACGCGCCGAGCAGCAGCCGGCCTGCGCCGTCCTGCTGGACCAGCCCGGCGATGGCCGGCGGGGTCACGGTCCCGTCCGCGTAATCGGCGACGGTCGGGGTGGTCAGACCTTTCTTGGTGGCGCTCCAGGAGGCGTCCTCGATGGCGTGGCGCAACCGGAAGGGTGCCGGTCGGGTGACCACCAGCCAGCCCCGCACGCCGCGGACGGGCACGTCGAACCCGGTGCTGCGGCACACCTGCCACGCCCACGGCCCGGCCGCGACCACGACGGTGCCTGCCGCACGCGGCCCGTCGTCGGTGAGCACTCCGGTCACCCGCTCGCCGGAACGGAGCAGCTCGCGCACCGCCACCCCGGTGCTGATGACCGCGCCGTGGGTCCGGGCCTCGGCGGCGAGGGCCGCTACTGCGGCGCCGGGGTCGATGCGTCGGGCGTCGGGTTCGAACGCGGCGCTGGTGACCGCCGGGCCGAGCAGCGGTTCGCGTTCGGCGAGTTCCTCGGGGGAGAGGCCGTCCTCGGCGCCGACCATCAGGCAGCCGTGCGGTTCACGGTCGAGGAAGAACGCGCCGTCGTTGCGATCGTGCAGGTCACCGTAGAGCTGTACCCCTCGAGCCGCGATGGGGACCATCTCGGGCGGGTGCGGCCCGATCAGCAGCCCCTGGTTGCGGCCCGAGGCGTGCGAGGCCAGGCCGTCACGCTCGATCAGCTCGACCGTCGCCCCGGCCTCGGCGAGGAACCGAGCGGTCGCCACACCGATGATGCCGCCGCCCACCACCACCACATCGACCGTGCGCGTCATGGGCCGAGCCTAGGCCGAGGTCCGGGTGCGGCTCAGCCTGCGAACGCCCACACGATGCAGCCGAGCCCTGATACCAGCAGCGCGCCGATGGTCATCGGCGCCGAGGTGCCCAGGCGCGCCTGGCCGGACCGTCGCCACAGCAGCGCTGCCGCGGCGAGCAGGACGACGCCGGCGGCCAGGACCCCCAGGTCGGACGCGGTCATGGCGTCACGTCGCCGGTCCGGGCCCCGGCCAGGGCGTGCCAGATCCGCTGGGGGGTCAGGGGCAGGTCGAGATGGGTGATCCCGAACTCGGCGAGCGCGTCGAGGACGGCGTTCTGGACCGAGCTCGGTGCCGCGATGGCGCCGTTCTCGCCGACGCCCTTGGCCCCGTTCGGGGCAATCGGGGTGGGGATGCCCAACGTCAGGGTGTCGATGGCGGGAACCTCTGCCGCTGAGGGCAGGAGATAGTCCACGAACGTGGTGCTGCGCGGCGTGCCGTCGGCGTCGTAGGCGACCTCCTCGTACAGGGCCTGGCCGATGCCGGCCACGGACCCGCCGTGCTGCTGGCCGGCGACGACGGTGTGGTCGAGCACGGTGCCGCAGTCGTCGACGGCCACGTGGCGCAGCACGCGCACCGAACCGGTTTCGAGGTCGACCTCGACCACGCTGGCATGGGCACCCGACGAGAAGGTGGCGCCGTCGAGCTCGAGATCGACCTCGGCCCGCAGCCCACCGGCGGTTCCCGCCTCGGCCGACTCGGCCAGTTCGGCCAGTTCGGGCCAGCCGACCGCGCGGGCCGGAACGCCCGCCACGGCGAGGCCACCGGGGCCGTTGGCGTCGGGGGCCACGACGACGATGTCCTCAGGGCGGGCCTCGAGCCTGGCGGCGGCAAGCAGCCGGGCGGCGTCGAGGACCGCATCGGCGGCACGGAGGGTGGCGCTGCCGGCCATCTGTGCCGAACGGGAGCCACCGGTCCCCTCACCGCGCGGTACCGCGTCGGAGTCGTTGTCGATGTACCGGATGCGTTCGATCGGAATGCCGAGCCGCTCGGCGACCGCGCCGCCGATCACCGTCGGATGGCTCTGGCCGTGGTTGGACGTACCGGCCCGTACGGTCACGGTACCGTCGCGCGCCACCTCGACCGCTCCGTACTCCGTGCCGCTCGCGGTGCAGGACACGTAGCACGCCACGCCGACGCCGACGCGTTGGGTCTGCCCGTCGCGGCGCTGCTGCTGCTGGCGGCGACGGACCTCCTCGACGCCGGCGAGCCCAGCGGCCTGTTCGAGCGCCAGCGGATAGTCGCCGCTGTCGTAGCGCAGGCCGGTCACCGTCTGATGCGGGAGCTCGGCCGCGGTCAACAGGTTGCGCCGACGCAGCTCGATCGGATCGAGGCCGAGGCGTCGGGCCGCGACGTCCATGATCCGCTCGAGGCCGTTGGTGACCTCGGGCTGGCCGGCCCCGCGATAGGCGCCGACGGGATTGGTGGTGGTGGCGTAGGCCACCCAGCTGACGTCGACGGCCGGGATCCGGTAGGGACCGCAGGCCATCTTGCGCCCCATGAACGGCATCAGCGGGCCGAAGTGCGGGTAGGCGCCGCAATCGGCGAGGTTGCGCACCCGGAGGCCGACGATGCGGCCGTCGTCGTCGAAGCCCATGGCCACCTCGTGGCACTGGGCCCGGCCGTGGACCATCGACAGCAGGTTCTCGGTGCGGGAGGAGTCCCAGCGCAGCGCCCGGCCGAGGTGGCGGGCGGCTGCGGCGACGACGACGAACTCGATGGGGATGGCGTGGCGCCCGCCGAAGCCGCCACCGACTGCGGCGGTCCGCACCCGGATCTGCGTCTCCGCCAGGCCGAGGGCGCCGGCGAGGTCGCGGCGAGCCATCTGGACGCCCTGGCAGGTGCACCACACGTCGAGACGGTCGCCGTCGGGACGGACGAGGACGGCGTCGGGCTCGAGCGGGGCAGAGGCCAGTCGTTGGTTGGGGAAACGGCCTTCCACGACGACGGCCGCGGCGTCGAACAGATCGGCGCGGGGCGGCCGCTCGTAGGACAGCACCACGTTGGAACGGTGCTCGGGGAACAGCAGCGGCGCTGCGTCGTCGAGCGCGGCGTCGACTCCGACAACGGCTTCCAGGGTGTCGAGGTCGAGCTCCACCAGCTCGGCGGCGTCCACCGCATGGGCGTCGGTGTCGGCGACGACCACGGCGAGCAGCTCGCCCACGAAGCGGACCCGGTCGACGGCGAGCGGCGGGCGGGCCATCGCCTCGGGGATCTGGGCGAAGAAACGGAACGGCGCCAGGCCCAGGTCGGCCGCATCGAGTACGGCAACGACTCCTGGCGCGGAACGGGCAGCGTCGGTGTGGACGGCCCGGACGACCGCATGGGCCACCGGGCTGCGCACGAAGGCCACGGCCAGGCAGTCGGCGGCGTCGAGGTCGCGCAGGTAGTGGGTGCTGCCCCGGAGCAGACCGGCGTCCTCGACCCGACGGAAGGTCCCTCGTCCCGGCTTGATCAGCATCGGCCCGCCCCCCGCTAGTTGCCGATTGCGCCGCCGAGCATGACCTCGGCCTCGCCGGTGAGGTCATGGCCCAGGGAGTGCTCGTGCAGCGGTGTCGCCATCTCGTGCACCGCCGGGAGCACTTCCTTGGCGAACAGCTCGAGGCTGGCACGGGCCTCGGGCCCGGGCTTGGAGCCGTGGGCCGGATGGACGATGAGGTACTCGAGGCTGATGCGCTCCTGGGTCCGGCGGATCTTCTCGATGAGCTCGTCGGGGGTGCCGATCAGGTGGCCGTCCTCCGCGGCGGTGGCCTTGTCCTCGTCGAGGGTGGCCCCTTGGCGGAAGACCTTGGCGTAGTCCTCGTAGCCGGCGACGCCCTCGAAGGAGGGGGCGTTCCACACCGCATAGTGGTTGCGTGCCGCCCACGACTGCTCGCCGGCGAAGCGTCGGCCCCGCTCGATCGACTCGCGGTCGGTGGCACAGTGCAGGTACATCATGGTCGTGGGCTGGTTGGGTGCGAGCCCCATCTGTGACCGGATGGCGTTGAAGCGGGCCACGCCCTTGGCCATGACGTCGAGCGGCACGGCGGTGACGAACAGCTGGCCCAGGCCGAGCTCGGCAGCGACCTGCATCGACTGCGGGGTGTTGAACGCGCACTTCATGTTGTCGAACAGCGAGCCGCGGTGGATGGCCTGTGGTCGTACCGTCGTCTCGGGGACCTGGTAGTGCTCACCGTCGTAGGAGAACCGGTTCTGCTCCGACAGGCGGAGGATCTCGAGCATCTCCTGGAAGCGCTGACGGGATTCCTCGCGGGGCACCCCGAAGGCGTCGTACTCGTGGGCGGAGATGCCACGGCCGATGCCGAGGTGCAGCTTGCGGCCGTCGAGCAGCAGGTCGAGCATGGCGATCTCGTGGGCCAGCTTCACCGGCTGCCACCAGGGGGCGACGATGACCGCGGTGCCCATGTCGACTCGCTTGGTGCGCCCCGCCCAGAAGGCCAGCCACTGCAGCGGGTTGCCCTGCATCGAGTAGGCCGAGCCGTAGTGCTCGGCGCACCAGATGGCGTCGAAGCCGAGCGGCTCCACCATGTCGCCGAGCAGGACGGTCTGGCGGTGGATGTCGACATCGGGCGTGGCCGGGTTGTGGCCGTAGTCGCCGGCGAGCAGCCGATCCCAGTCGCGGTGGTTGTAGCTGGTCACCATGACGCCGACCTGCATGTCCGGTCTCCCCGTGCGGCTACCGGCGTGTCTCGCCGGAGTGCGTGCCCGACCTTACTGCGGTGGAGCGCGTGTCAATTTCGCGACCGGAATGTGACGCACGACATATGCTGTGACAACAGACACAACGGAGGTCAATGGTGCGTCGACGAGTGATTTCGGTAGCGGTGGGCCTGAGCGTGCTCGCCGCAGCATGTGGTGGAGGAAGTGACGGCGAGAGCGCCACCGAGGACACTGCCTCGGCGGCGGTCAAGAACGAGGTGGACAAGATCGCCATCGGGGCGACCACGACCGTCGCCGGCGGCACGGCGACGACGGTGGCGGTGGCTCAGCCGAAGACCATCGAGGAGTGGGAGAAGCTCTGGGCTGCCGAGCGCAAGGCGGCCGTCGACAAGATCAAGGCCAACAAGTGGGGCCTGCAGCCGGACGGCAAGACGGTGCTGGGGCCCGATGGCTTCACCTTCGACACCAGCAAGTGCCCGGCCGGCTGGAGCAACACTGAGGGTCTGACCGACACGCAGATCAAGATCGGTAACCACACCCCGCTGTCGGGCACGCTGGCGGACGCCGGCAACATCTCGAAGTCCGCCCAGGCGATCCTGAACTACTACAACACCACCGACCTCTTCACCGACAGCAAGGGGAAGAAGCGGGCCGTCAACATGATCCTCAAGGACGACGGCTACGACCCCACGCGGTCGATCCCCATCGTCGACGAGTTCCTCGACAGCGAGAAGGTCTTCGCCATCTGGGGGCTCGGCTCCCCGTCGGTCATGAAGACCTACGACAAGATCAATGGTCGTTGCGTCCCGCACCCCTTCGCCGTGACCGGTCATCCGGCCTGGGGCGATCCGGTGAACCATCCGTGGACCAGCGGCATTCTGCTCGC
Organism: uncultured Acidimicrobiia bacterium; assembly: GCA_903921205.1. Classification (GTDB taxonomy): domain Bacteria; phylum Actinomycetota; class Acidimicrobiia; order Acidimicrobiales; family CAIXPF01; genus CAIXPF01. Next base: position 11,596 of record CAIXPF010000103.1, read on the forward strand.
CTACAACACCGAGGCCGTCCTGTGGGGGGCCTTCATCGATCAGCGCATCAATGAGTTGACGGCCAAGGACGGCAAGGCGACCATCGCTGCGCTGATCATGAACAACGACTTCGGCAAGGCCTACGAGGCGGGCTTCAAATCGTATCTGGCGAAATCTCCGAACAAGGACAAGATCGAGTACGTCTCGGAGACCATCGAGCCGCAGGCGCCCACGGTGACCGACGCGATGACGAACCTGGCGGCGAAGAAGCCCGAGATGTTCATCCAGATGCTCGCCGGCACCCCATGCGCCCAGTCGATCACGGAGGCTGCGCAGAACGGCATCAAGGACACGGCGAAGTACCTGATGGCTGCATCGGTGTGCAAGAACGCCACCTACGTGGGTGAGAAGGTTGTCGGCGCCGCATCGGACGGCTGGTGGGTGATGGGCGGGGGAATCCGCGACATGCTGTCCCCGGCTGAGGACACCAACCCCTGGATCGTGTGGGCGCGCAACATGTTGAAGAACGCCGGGTACGACTACAAGGCGTCCGGCGGCCTCGGTCAGGGCTCGGTCATCGGCTTCGGCTGGGCGCAGCTCATCGCGGTCGCCGGTCAGCTCGACGGCGGTCTGACCCGGACGAACATGCTCGTCGCCGGGCGGGCGCTCGAGATCACGCATCCCGGGTATCTCGAGGGGATCCGCTGGAACGTCAGCGGCAACAAGGACGCCTACTGGATCGAGGGCACCGAGGTCGGCAAGTGGGATGTGACCAAGCAGACCTGGGTCAAGCAGGGCGACATCATCGAGCTGTCGGGCAAGTCCTCGAACTGTGCCTGGGACGCCAGCATCGGCAACTGTAAGTGACGGCGACGCCCGGCATACCCAGGTGGGTATGCTGGGCGTATGCCTCCGGCTCCGAAGCCTTCCAGCGGCGGCCACCGATCGGTAATCCCGTGTCGTGCATGCGGCAAGAAGAACCGGGTCCCGATCGTCGCGTCGGGGACGCCTCGATGCGCGGCCTGCCACGCAGCGCTGCCCTGGTTGGTCGAGGCCACGGCAGCGGACTTCGCAGCGGCGGTACGTACCAAGGTGCCGGTGCTGGTCGACCTGTGGGCTCCGTGGTGCGGGCCGTGCCGGCAGGTGGCCCCGCTCCTCGAGCGGGCAGCGGCCGATCGGGCCGGCTCGCTCAAGGTGGTCAAGGTCAACGTGGACGTGGCACCCGACATCTCCCGGCGTTTCGGGGTGCAGGGCATTCCCACCATGCTCGTGCTGCGTGACGGCAACGAGGTCGGCCGCCAGGTGGGTGCGCTCGGCGAGGCCGCCCTGCAGCGCTGGCTCGACACGGTTGCACCGATCCGGACCTGAACGACGGCCCGGACCGGTGCAACCGGGTGCGGCTCAGCCGATGCGGTACGCGCGATGCGCCGAGCCGCGGAACAACTCGGCCTTCTCGGCGGCGCTGTAGCCGCCCGCGGCTGCGGTCTTCTTGAAGGCGTTCCACAGGACCACGTACGAGCAGCCCCGGCGATCGACGGGGAAGTTCGACTCGAACATGCAGCGGTCGGGGCCGAAGGCGTCGATGCAGAAGCGCATCGGCTCGCCCCAGGCGTCGACGAGGTCGTCGGAGCTCGGGGCGGTCTCGCGCTTGTGGAACTCGAGGCCGTAGAGCGACATGCCGATGCCGCCGACCTTGAGGAACACGTTCGGGCAGGCGGCGATCTCGCTCATGACCGGGCGCCACCAGGCCATGATCTCGTCGCGACGGCCGCGGTAGGGGCCGACGCCGAGCGGTCCGCCGAGGTGGTCCAACACGATCGTGGCCTCGGGGTAGGCGCGGGCCAGATCGAGCAGCTCCGGCAGCTGCGGGTGGTACAGCCACGCGTCGTAGGACAGTCCGAGCTCACCGGTGAGCACCTCGAAGCCACGCCGGAACGCCGCCGAGCCCATCTCACCCTGGGAGGGGTTCATGTGGGAGTTCTGGACCTTCGGGTCGGCATCCCACGAGGTGGCGTGGCGGATACCGGCGAACAGGCCGTTTCCCCGTTCGATCATGGCCTCGAGCACCGGCTTGACCCCGTCGCCGAGGCGCAGGTCGGCGCAACCGACGATGGAGGCGATCCGGGCCCCGGGTGTGGCGGCGGACTGCGCGGCCTGTTCGGCGGCGAAGACCACCTCGCCGACCGGTGCCATCTCGGGCGGCCCGTCGGTGAAGTAGCCGGACATGCAGTCGACGTAGACGGTCTCGACGACGTTGTGGCCCGCACCGGTCTCGGCCTTGAGCTCCTCGACGAGGAACCGCTCCTTGGGATGATCCCACAGGTGATGATGCGGGTCGCAGATCTCGAGGGTCGGCTCGAGAGCTTCTTCGGTGGTACTGGCCAGCCAGGCGGCGAATTCGGGGTCCATGACGGCGACCGTAGCGCGGCGAAACGGCCGCCGCGGTCTGTCGACGGGCGCGTCCGGCCGGGTCAGCCGTGGGTCGACAGACCGGTTTGTTGCTGGGGGCTGCGCCCCCAGACCCCATCGTGCGGTCTGTCGACGGCGCGTCCGGCCGGGTCAGCCGTGGGTCGACAGACCGCCGTCCACCGGGATGAGGACGCCGGTGAGGAAGGCGCCGGCCCGGCTGGCCAGGAAGATGACCGTGCCGGCGACGTCCTCGGGGGTGCCGATGCGCTTGCGGGGCACCCGGCGGGCGATGCGCTCGCGGCTGTCGGGGTCGTCGAGCAGGTAGCCCATCATCTTGGAGCGGAACGGGCCGGGGGCGACGGTGTTCACGGTGATGTTGTCGCCCACCACGTTGTGGGCGAGGTGGCGGGCCAGCATGTGGATCGCGGCCTTGGACCCCGAATACGAGAAGTTGTCGCCGATGGGCACCACCATGCCGTCGATCGAGCCGATCATGATGACCCGGGCGGGGTCCTCGGCGGTGGCGGATGCCTTCAGCTGCGGCAGCAGGGCCTGGGTCAACATGAACGGTGCCTTCACGTTGATGTTGAGCACCTTGTCGAACCCCGACGCCGGGAACTCGCCCAGCGGTGCGCCCCACGCTGCGCCGGCGTTGTTGACCAGGATGTCGAGCTTCTCCTCGCGTTCGGTGAACGCTGCGACGAACGATGCCAGACCGTCGTCGCTGGCGAGGTCGGCGGGGATGGCGATGCACTCGCCCAGCTTGGACAGCTCGGCTGCGGCAGGTTCGAGCTCGGAAACCTTGCGCGAGGTGATGTAGGTCTTCACCCCGTTGGACACGAGCCCTTCGGCGATCATGTAGCCGATGCCGCGGCTTCCGCCGGTGACGATGGCCGTCTTGCCCTCGATGCCGAACAGTTCACTGATGTGCATGGCTACCCCTTGGCCCGCGGGGACGGCCCCCGTCGCCGGGCACGATACCGGTCCGAAGGGTTCAGCGCAGGGGACCGAAGAACGCCCGCAGTTCGTCGACCACGGCGTCGGGCCGTTCGGCCGGGCCGAAGTGGCCGCCCCGGTCGAACACCGTCCAGCGCTGCAGGTTCGTCACCTGCTCGGCCACCGAGCGGGGGATGAACATCAGTTCCTTGGGGAACACCCCGAAGCCTGTGGGCGCGTCGATGATGCGCGCCCGGTCGTGCACCGTCGGCTGCGGTTTGGAGAACTGCTCGGCGTACAGCCGGATCGACGACGCCATCGAGGTGTTGAACCAGTACAGCGAGGCCAGGGTGCACAGGTCGTCACGGCCGAACACCTCGAGCGCGTCGCCGTCGCACCACAGTTGCCGGCGGTGCCACAGCCAGGCACCGAGTCCGGCGGGGGAGTCGGCCATGGCATAGGCGAAGGTCTGGGGGTCGCGTCGGTGGACCGCGACGTGGGCCTCGGTCAGCCGACGGGCCTCGTCGGCCCGGGTCAGCATCCACTGCTCGTCGGCGGCGAATTGCTCGGGCCGTACGCCGCGCTTGCCGAGCAGGCCCGGTACCACCGGCAGGGTCAGGTAGGTGCCGATGAGGTGCTCGGCGTGGGCATGGCCCAGCCAGCCGGTGACGAACGCGCCCCAGTCGCCGCCCTGGGCGCCGAAACGGTCGTAGCCCAGCACGTCGCGCATGAGCTTGACCCACAGGCCGGCCACCGCGGCGATGTCGATGCCGGTTGTCTGCAGTGGCACCGAGAACCCGTAGCCCGGTAGCGACGGCACGATCACGTCGAAGCTGTCGGCCGGGTCGCCACCGAATCGGGCCGGGTCGGCGAGCGGTTCGGCGACCTTGCGCAGGTCCCAGAACGTCCAGGGCCAGCCGTGGGTGAGGACGAGCGGCATCGGGTCCGGGCCCTTGCCGGCCAGGCGCAGATAGTGCACCGGCACCCCGTCGATGTCGACCCGGAACTGCTCGAAGCGGTTCATCTCGGCCTCGACGCTCCGCCAGTCGTACTGCTCGGCCCAGTAGCCGACCAGATCGCCCATCCACTCACGGGTAGCGCCGTAGCGGCCGTCGGGGTTGCCGACGTCGACCGGCCAACGGGTCCGGCGCAAACGGTTGCGCAGGTCGTCGAGGTCGTCCTGGGCGATGTCGACGGTGAACGGCTGGGGTCGGCTCGGCATGGCGGCGAAGCTAGCCGCCGCACCCCGAATACCGCCCGGTAGGCGTACTGACCGGTACGGGGCCGGCGATCAGCGGTCCAGGTGGGGCAGCACCGTCTCGGCGAACAGGCGGGCCGGCCCGCGGGTGTCGCGGCCGAAGAACTCCATCATGAACATGTCGCAGCCGAGCTCGACGTGGCGGTTGATCTGCTCGATCACCCGCTCGGGCGAACCGGCGATGGCCAGGGCACCCCGAGGGTCGCCGAGATGACCGCCGAACACCTTCTCCGCCGAGGCGATGGCGGCCTCGGCGGCGTGCTCGTCGGCACCGATGATGACCAGGCACTGCTGGGAGATCCGCACCTCGGCAGGGTCGCGACCGATGTCGGCGAGGTGGCCCCGCAGCACCTCGATCTTGCGGGGCAGCTCTGCCTGCGCGACGGCGGAGTTGTTCCAGATGTCCGCGTGGCGGGCGGCGAGCCGCAGGGTGACCTTCTCGCCGGTACCGCCGATGAGGATCGGCGGGCGGCGAAGCGGCTTGGGGAGACACACAACATGGTCGGCGTGGACGAACTCTCCGTCGAAGCTGGCGTCGTCGGCCTCGGGGTCCCACATGGCCCGCAGCAGCGCCAGGGTCTCGTCCATCTGGCGCAGCCGGTCGAGCGGCGCCGGGAAGGCCATGCCGAAATCGGTGTGCTCCCGGTCCATCCAGCCGGCCCCGAAGCCGGGGATGATGCGCCCGCCGGCGATGTTGTCGACGGTGGCGATGACCTTGCCGAGGTGCGCCGGGTTGCGCATGCCGGTCGGTGTGACCAGGGTTCCCAGCTCCACCCGGTCGGTCGACGCAGCCAGGGCCGACAGCAGCGACCAGGCCTCGAGGATGGGGATCGACGGCGACTGTGGGCCGTAGAGGTGGTCGCACACCCACAGCGAGTCGAAGCCCATGGCCTCGAACTCGCGGGACGCGGTGAGGCTCTCCTGCCAGGACCGCTTGATCTGCGGGACGGTGACCCCGATGTGGATTCCGGCCATGGTGTGCCCCTTGCTCAGTGGTTGCTCATCCCGCCGTCGGCGGCGACTGCGGTGCCGTTGATCATGCGCGACTCGTCCGACGCCAGGAACAGCGCGATGGCGGCGATGTCCTCCGGCCGGCCGACGCTGTAGGGCCAGCGCCGGGTGCTCTCGTCGAGGGCGCCCGGCCGGCCGTCGGTGCCGTCACCGAGGCGGCTGACCACCCGTTCGGTCAGCACGTAGCCCGGGCAGATGGCATTGACCCGTACGCCCTGGCGGCCGTACTGGTAGGCCATGGTCCGGGTGAGGGCGATGACGCCACCCTTGGCGGCGGAGTAGATGTGCATGCGCATCGGCCGCAGCGCAGCCATCGACGCCATGTTCACCACCGTGCCACCGCCGGCCTCGATGATGCGGGGGATACCGAGCCGGCAGCACAGCACCGTGCCCTTGAGGTCGAGGTTGATGGTGTGGTCCCACACGTCGAGGTCGACTTCGGTGACCGGCGCATCCTGCGGGATCGATCCACCGGCGCAGTTGTACAGCACGTCGAGCTTGCCGAAACGCTCGACGGTGGCCGCCATGGCTGCGGCGATCTGGGTCTCGTCGGTGACGTCGGTTCGCACGAACAGGGCGTCACCGCCATCGTCGCGAACCAGCGCCTCGGTCTGCGAGCCGTTGACCGGGTCGATCTCGGCGACCACGACCTTGGCGCCCTCGGCAGCGAAGAGCCGGGCCGCGGCCCGTCCGATCCCGAGACCGGCCCCGGTGATGAAGGCCACGCGTCCGTCGAGTCGTCCCATGACGCGCCGACCGTAGCAGAGGCCCCTGCGCCGCCGACGCCCGTACCGGGCCGAACGTCGAATCATCGGCGTCGACCCGGCGGGGACGACTCGGTGGCCGTCGACTCAGCGGGCGACGACCGGCAGTTTCGTGAGGCCGACCAGCCGGTTGTTGTTGGTCCAGCGCGGCTCGCCGGCGAGCTCGAAGCGCTCGAACCGCTCGAACAGTTCCTCGAACATCACCTTCATCTCGAGCCGGGCCAGGCTCGCCCCGAGGCAGAAATGGGTGCCCAGACCGAAGCCGACATGCGGGTTCGGGTCACGGGTCACGTCGAAGCGGAACGGCTCGTCGAACACATGCTCGTCGCGGTTGGCCGACATCTCCCACAGGGTGACCCGCTGGCCCTCGCGGATCTCGGCGTTGCCGAGTTGCACGTCCCGGGTGGCGGTGCGCCGCTTGTAGACCGACGGCGAGGTCCAGCGCACGATTTCCTCGATGGCCACCTTGAGCCGGTCGGGTTCCTCACGCAGGAGGCGGTACTGGTCGGGTTCGGCGACGAACTGCAACACCGCACCGCCGATGGCGCTACGGGTCGTCTCCGCCCCGGCGGGGAACAGCAGGTTGAAGAAGGCCCGCAGCTCACGGTCGTCGAGGCGTGAGCCGTCCTCGAGGCTGGCGTGCACGATCACCGACAGGATGTCGTCGGAGGGGTTCTGACGCTTCTCGGCGAGGAGCTTGCGTGCATAGGCGCTCAGCTGGCGGACGTACTCCATGGCGATGACCTCGCCGGTCTCGCCGGCCACGCCGCGGTCCACGATCTCGACCAGCTCGGCCCGGTCCTCCTGGGGGACCCCGAGCACGCTGCAGATGGCCTGCAACGGCAGTTCGCGGGCCACGTCGGTGAGGAAGTCGAAGGGTTCACCGACGGTCACCCCGTCGAGGATCTGGCGGGCCCGGATGCGCAGGTCGTCCTCGAGCCTGCCGATCATCCGTGGGGTGAAACCCTTGTTGACCAACGCCCGCAGGGTCCGGTGCTGTGGATCGTCGGTCTGGTTCAGCACGATGCCGGCGGCGTTGCTGTCGGCCAACGCGGTGCCGGCCACCGCCGAGGAGAACGTGGCACCGTCCTTGAACATCGCCACCACGTCGGCGTAGCGGCTGACCACCCAGAACCCCTCGCCCTCGGGGGTGTGCTCGGTGGGTTCGTGCCACCACACCGGCTCGTCGGCCCGCAGCCAGGTGAAGAACTCGTGCGGGAAGCCGTTGCCGAAGGTGCGCCCGTAGGACAGGTCGATCGGTTCCATCGCAGGGCTCCCGGATGTTCGTGCTCGCGCCGGCACCGGCGGCCGGCCGCTGCAGGACGGTAGCACCGGCACGATGGGGACCCGCCGCTGTGGTCGCGGTCGGGGCTACCGGGAAGGTCGGGACGCATCCGGCTCGGTCGGATCGGGCCGGAAGGCCCTACCGCCCTTCGGCGGCGGTGGGCAGGATTGCCGCCAACAACGCCTCGGGGCAGGCGCGTGGGCAGGTGAAGGCATGGGAAGCGACGATTTCGCACAGGAGCGGGTGCGCGGCCCGTCGGTCGGCGACCCGCACGACCCGGAGGCCTGCGCTGACGCCCGCGCCCGCGAGACCGGTCATCACGTGCCCGCCCTCGGCGAGTTGGTGCACGGGGGCGGCTGGGTCGAGGTGGCGCGACAGTTCGTGCTCATCTCCGGCGCAGCGCTCATCTACTTCGGTGTGCGGGGCCTGACCGAGGGCAACGTGCACGAGGCGGTCGAGCGGGGACGGGCCATCCTCGAGGCCGAGGCCGCCGTCGGGCTCGACATCGAGGTCGGCATGCAGAGCATCTTCGGGGCGACCCGGGCAATGACCACCTTGGCGAACTGGGTCTACATCTGGCTGCACTGGCCGGTGATCATCGTGACGCTGTTCGGGCTGCACCACCGCCGCCGAAGCGACTACTACCTGCTGCGCAATGCCATGTTCATCTCCGGAGCCATCGGCCTGATGATCTTCGCCCTGTGGCCGGTGGCCCCACCCAGACTGGTCGGTCTGGGGTTCGTGGACACGGTGACCGATCTGTCCACGTCCTACCGGGTGCTGCAGCCACCGGCGCTCGTGAACCGGTATGCGGCCGTGCCCAGCCTGCATGTCGGCTGGAACGTGCTGGTGGGGGTGACGCTGTGGCGGGTGTCGTCCAACCGGGCGGTTCGGGTGTTCGCCGTGGCCAGCCCGCTGCTCATGGCGGTGGCGGTGGTGGCGACGGCAAACCATTACGTGCTCGACGGGTGCGTTGGTACCGCTGTTGCGCTGGTCGGGCTGTGGGGTGCCCACCGCATCGAACGGGGTGGTCTGGGTGGGCTGCGCTCAGCGATACGGCGCAGCGAGGGCGGGGTCGTCGAGGATGAACCCGTCGATCCGCCCGTCGGCGAGCAGTTCGGCCAGGTCATCACCCTCGGTGACGCCCCAGGTGAACACCAGCCCCTGCCGGTGCAGGCGGGCGAGGGTCGGCTCGTCCAACAGGCGTCGGTGTACCACCGCTCCGTCGAGACGCACGCGGCTCGGTAGCCAGCGCATCAGGGCGAGCTCGAACCGGTTGCCGGCCGAGCGCAGGGTGCGCAGCCCGGCCACGCCGGCGAAGGGCGCCAGCAACCACCAGGATTTCGACGACAGGGTCGTGGGCGGCCGGTCTCCGGCCCCGTCATCAGGGCCACGTTCGGCCCGGTCTTCCTCGGCCGAGATGCCGGGCAGGCTGGCCACGACCGGACGCAGGGTGCGGGCCAGCCGGGGGCTGACCCCCTTGAGGTCGAACCAGAGGGCCGGGTCGGACCGACGGGCGGTCACGAGGTCGGTCAGCAGCGGCACCGGGGTATGTCGCGGCAACAGGTACCAGCGTTCCCACAGACGCCGGGTCGGCCACACCCGCTTGGCATGACGGACCTCGATCGTGGCCGACGGCCCGAGGTGCACGTCGAGTTCGTACAGGTCGGCCAGATCCCGCGCCGCGTCCATCGCGGAGCTCGAGTTACCGGCCCGGTGGGCGATGAAGATCGGGCGACCCGAACCAGTCATGCGTTGCGGTGGGCGGCGGCTGCGAGCGCGGGGTGCACCGCCGGGGCAGCGACGGGCACGGTGGCGACGGACATCGACGAGCCGAAGTGCACCTGCAGACCGGCCCGCCGCATGCGGAACCGGAACCACACCGCAGCGATGCCGAGGGTGACGGCGGTGAAGGACGGGCCGAGGAAGGACTTCACGAGCACGAAGGTGGTCACGCTCTGGGTCAGCAGCAGCCACAAGGTGACCCCGGCGTTGAGCAGGCTGGTGAAGGCCCACAGCAACGAGAGCCGGACGAAGAACAGCCGCAACAGCGGATGGTCGGCGGCCTCGGCGTCGAGCGGGCAGAAGTCGCGAGCGAGCCGCTCGGCGAGCGGGCGGCCGGTCGCCACCGAGGCCAGGAAGGACACGCCGACGAGCGCCGTCGTGATCGTCGGCTGGAGGAAGTACGCGACGACGCTGCCGGTGGCCAACGCCAGCACGGTGCGCCCGGCAAGGCCGATGGTGCTGAACAGCACGAGCGCGGGAATGGGCCGGCCGGTGGCGCGGCGGTGAACCATCACCCCGACGGACCAGGCGAGGGCGGCGAGCAGCGCACCGGTGATCCCCACGAGGCGGAGGAAGCCGATGAACAGGGCCAGCGGTACCAGCTTGCCGATCACCACGTTGGGCAGCGCATGGCGGGCAACAGCCCGGGGACCCGGGATCGTCAACGGCGTGGACAAAGGACACCTGTGCTTCCGTCTCGGCCTAACGGTTCCAGCCTACGGCCGTGCCGGTGGTTGTCCGCGGGCCCGATGGGGTCGGGGAGGTCGACCCGTGCGGGCACCGCCTTGTGCCGGTGGGCGGTCCGCATGCCTGGCGCGGTCGACCCCGGCGTGCCGTGTACCTCCTGGGACGGTCTACCCTCTCGGTATGGCATCGAGCAGCACCGAGGTCCGTCCCCAGCTCCGTCTCGACGACGCCGCCATCGACTGGCGGCCGCTGCGGGGTTACGACGGCCTGTCCATGTGGGTCCTCGGGGTCAACGACGCCCGTCAGCAGGTCGACATCTTCTTCCGGTTCGCGCCCGGCGTGCGTTGCCCGGCCCACCGTCATCTCGGCCCGACCGACACCCTGGTCGTCGAGGGCGAGCATCGGACCTGGGCCCTCGGCGAGGACGGCTGGTACCTCGAGCAGGTTCGTCCCGTCGGGTTCTTCGGCAGCAACGAGGGTGACCATCTGCACTCGGAGCAGGGCGGGCCGCAGGGCGCGATCATCCATCTGTCGATGGTCGCGGTCGGTGGCGTGATCTGGGAGATCTTCGACGACGACGGCCAGTGCATCGGCGAGATGACCCTCGACGATTTCCGCAAGGTGGCCGAGCGACACGGGTCGGTGCAGCCGCTCGACGTGGCGAACTGACCACGCCCGTGCGGCCGATGCCGACGCACGGTCCGGGATCCGCCGGTGCCTGAAGGCCACACCATCCACCGCATCGCCAAGGACCACCGGCCCCTGCTGGTCTTCCACGTCCCCGAGGTCAGCTCCCCACAGGGACGCTTCGCCGACGGCGCCGCCTGCCTCGACGGGATGACGGTCGCCGACATCGAGGCCTACGGCAAGCACCTGTTCTACCGCTGGGACGACGGCACCGTGCTGCACGTCCACCTCGGTCTGTTCGGCAAGTTCCGGATCCACCGCGGGTCCGAGCCACCGGCCCCGGGCGCTGCCGTACGCCTGCGGATGCGCACGCCGGTTGCCACGCTGGATCTGAGCGGGCCGACCGACTGCTCCCTGGGCGACGAGGTCGACCGGGAGCGCATCGTCGCCCGGCTCGGACCCGACCCGCTGCGGGCCGACGCCGACCCGGAGCGGTTCCACCGGCGGGTCGGCCGCAGCAGGGCACCGATCGGCGGGCTGCTGCTTGACCAGGCGGTCATCGCGGGAGTCGGCAACGTCTACCGGGCCGAGGCCCTGTTCGTCTGCGGCATCGACCCCGAGCGCACCGGCAGCTCGCTCGGAGAGGACGAACGCCAGGCGTTGTGGGACACCGTCGCAGCGATGCTGCGCGCCGGGGTCAAGGCCAACCGGATCGTGACCGTCGACCGGGCCGAGTTGGGCCTGCCGCCCGGCGCTCGTCATCGCCGGGGCGAGACCACCTACGCCTACAAACGGCGGGTGTGTCTGCGCTGCGGCAGCGACATCCGCTGGTTCCCGCTGGCCAACCGTCCCTGCTACGCCTGTCCCGGCTGCCAACGCTGACCGCCCCGATGGCTGCACTGGCAGCCATCGGGGCGCTGTGCCAGGCTCAGCAGCGGCAGCAGGTCACGGGGAGGCCGACATGAGCACGGGTACGAACGGCGATGCCATCGAGTTCGGGGTGTCGCTGCGCTTGTTGAACGGCGCGAAGGCCGAGGCCCGCCAGGCGGAGGACCTCGGCTACGACTACCTGCTCACCGGTGAGCACGTGATGTTCCACGGGCCGGTGGCCAACAACCTGGTGTCCCTCGCCGCGGCGGCCGGTGCCACCGAGCGCATCAAGCTGATGAGCGGCATCGTGCTGGTCCCCCTGTACCCGGCCGCGCTGCTGGCCAAGCAGGTCGCCGTGCTCGACGTCGTCTCCGACGGGCGGTTCAGCCTCGGCATCGGGGTCGGCGGCGAGTTCCCCAAGGAGTTCGAGGCCGTCGGCGTGCCGGTCAACCAACGCGGGGCGCGCACCGACGAGGCGCTGAAGGTGCTCGACCTGCTGCTGACCCAGAAGGACGTCCACTTCGACGGTCGCTTCACCAAGCTCGACGGGGTGTCGATCTCGCCGCGGGGGGTGCAGAAGCCCCGCGTGCCGTTCTGGGTGGCCGGACGCAAGGACGTCGCCATGCGGCGGGCGGCACGGTTGGCCGAGGGCTGGTTGCCGTACATGTACACCCCGGAGATGCTCGACGAGAGCATGCTGAAGATCGCACGTTTCACCGAGGAGGCCGAGCGTCCGGCCGGCACGGTCAAAGGTGGGCTGTTCATCTTCACCTGCGTGCACGAGGACCGCACCCGCGCCCTCGAGCTGGCCAACCAGCAGCTGAGCAAGCAGTACAACCAGGACTTCAGCAAGCTGGTCGACAAGTACACGATCGCCGGATCGCCCGACGACTGCATCGCCCGGTTGCGCGAGTACATCGACGCCGGGGCGCGCACGATCATGTTCTCGCAGGGCTGCCCGCCCGACTACGTCGAGGAGAACACCCGCCTCATCGCCGAGACGGTCATCCCGGCGTTCCGCTGAGCCACGCCGCCCGGCGGCGCCGTGCCTGGCGCGGCCGGACGTCGGTCGGCGTCAGCGGCGAGCCGCCAGGACGTTCGTCCTCACCACTGGACCAGGGCCGAGGCGGCCACCAGGCCGGCCCCGAAGCTGACGAAGAGCACCTTCTCGCCCGGTTCGGGCGAACGCACGCCGGTGATGTGATCGGCAAGGGCCATCGGCACCGTGCCGGCGCTGCTGTTGCCGTGCTGGGCGATGTGGAGGGCGACCGGGGTGTGCTCGAGCCCGGCCCGGCGGGCCAGCGCGTCGATGATCCGCACGTTGGCCTGATGGGGCACGACGAGGTCGACGTCGCCGACCTCGAGGCCGGCCCGCTCGAGGGTGATCGACACGCTCTCGGCCATGGTGGTGACCGCCCGGCGGAAGATCTCGCGTCCCTCCATCGAGATCTTGCCGTTGCGCTCGGCGTAGAGCAGGTTCTCGCCGTCGGCGTCACTCGAGCTGTGGAACCCCAGCAACCCGGCATCGGGACAGGCTTCGAGGACCACGGCACCGGCACCGTCACCGAAGAGGATGGCGCTGTTGCGGTCCTCGTAGTCGACCAGCTCGCTGAAGCTGTCCGCGCCGACCACGAGCACCCGCCGGGCCCCGATGGCCAGCTGCCCGTAGGCCAGCTGCAGGCCGTACACGAAGCCACTGCACACGGCGTTGATGTCCACGCAGCCACAGCGTGAGCCCAGCCGTCCGGCGATGCGCACCGCCGTGGACGGCACCTGTCGCACCGCGGTGCTAGTCGCCAGGATGATGAGGTCGAGGTCGTCCGGCCCGAGCCCGGCCGCGGCCATGGCCCGTTCGGCCGCGGTTCCGGCCAACTCGTCGAGTTGGGCACCGACCCAACGGCGCTCGATGCCGGTCCGTTCGAGGATCCAGCTCGGCTCGACGCCGTAGCGAGCGGCCAGCTCGGCGTTGTCGAGGGGATTGCCGCCGAGCGCTTTCGCCACGCTTCGAATGCGGCCTCCGGCCAGTAACGCCATCCCGAACCCCTTGACCCCACGGCGAGTGAACGGCGCGACCTTAGGCGACGAGTGCCCCGATGCTGCGTATCGCCTGCGGACGGCCGGGTGCCCGCCCTGGCTAGGGTGAGCCGTCATGGCGGCGCTGACCGTGGTCCTGCACTACCGACGCACCGCGACGTACGGGCTGAACGTCCTGCTGGGTGCCCTGGAGCAGGAGCTCGGGCCCGATCCCGGCGTCGGGATCGTCGAGGCGAGCGGTATCGACGCTGCGCTCGCGGCGGTGGCCGAGGCACAGCTCCGCGGCGACGAGGTGCTGGTGGCCTGGTCCTTCTACTCGCCGGAGCTGCCGACGGTGCTCGGGGAGTTGGCCCGTTTCGCGCACGAGGCGCCCGGCCCGGTGCGCCACGTCTGTGGCGGCGTGCATGCCTCGGCCGAGCCGGTGGCGACGCTGGCCGCCGGGTTCGACCTGGTGGTGGTCGGCGAGGGCGAGGAGCCCTTCGTCGAGCTGGTCCGGGTGCTGCGCGAGGCCGCCGCGTCGTGCACGCAGCCCGACTGGGCCCGCGTGCCCGGCCTCGCCCGGGTCGGGTCCGACGGAGCGCCGGTCCGCAACGAGCCGGCAGCACGCCATCCGCTGGGTCGCTACCCGGCCTTCGCCCGTCAGCGCGGTCGGTACAACCCGATCGAGATCACCCGCGGCTGTGTGTACGGCTGCACGTTCTGCCAGACCCCGTTCATGTTCAAGGCGCGTTTCCGGCATCGCCCGGTGCAGGACGTGGCCGACCACGCGGCCCAGATGGTGGCCAGCGGGCGGCGCGACGTGCGCTTCCTGACCCCGACGGCGCTGTCGTACGGATCCTCCGACGAGTCGGTACAGCTCGATGCGGTGGCATCGCTGCTCGGCTCGGTCCGTGCCGCGGTGGGTTCCCATGCCCGGATCTTCTTCGGGACCTTCCCGTCGGAGGTGCGGCCGGAGCACGTGACCCCGCAAGCCATGGCGCTGATCCGGCGGTACTGCGACAACGACAACCTGGTCATCGGCGGGCAGTCGGGCTCGGAGGACCTGCTCGCCCGCACCAACCGGGGCCATGGCGTCGAGGTGATCGTCGACGCCGTACGCATCGCCCGCGCCGCCGGGCTGCTGCCCAACGTCGACCTGCTGTTCGGGATGCCGGGCGAACGGCCCGAGGAGGTCGCCCTCAGCCTCGATCTCGCCGACCGGCTGGCCGCGCTCGGGGCCAGGGTGCACGGCCACACGTTCATGCCGTTACCGGGCACCCCACTGCGCGACGCCGATGCGGGCCGGCTCGACATGCAGACCCGCAACCGGCTCGAGCGCCTCGCCTCGGACGGATCGCTCTACGGCAGCTGGCGGCGCCAGGAGGAGGTCGCCGCACAGTTGGTCGAGCTGCGTCCGACCAGGCGCCGCCCGGCTCCCGGGTCCTGAGCAACCGCTCGTCACGGCGCCGGGCCGAACGGGTACGGTCGGCGGCCGGCACCGGGTCGGGGTGGATCCGGGAGACGGCTGTGCCGGGATGTGGCGAGGCAGGGGACGGTATGCAGGGTGTCGGAAGTCTCGCCGGGGTGCGGGTGCTCGATCTGGCGGCAGGCCCGGCCCGCTTCGCCACCAAGCTCCTCGCCGAGATGGGGGCGGACGTCGTCAAGCTCGCCGGGTGGGGTCCTTCGGGTCGCCCGATGGCCGATCCGGCGGTGTCGGCACGGGGCGGACTGCTCGAGTGGACCTACGACGGGGGCAAACGCCTTGTGGCCCTCGACCCCGACTCGCCCGAGGGGGTGACCGTCCTGCAACAGCTGGCAGCGGCCGCCGACCTGCTCATCGACGATGCCGAGCCCGGTTGGTTGGCCGAACGGGGCCTCGACCACGCGCACCTCATCGCTGCGAACCCCACGCTCGTCGCGGTCTCGCTGAGCCCGTTCGGCCACAACGGGCCGCGTGCCGGCTGGCAGGGCAGTGACCTGGTCGCTGCGGCTCTCGGCGGGGTGTGTGCGCTCACCGGCCCGGTGGACAAGCCGCTCAACAGCTGGGGCCGCCAGAACGAGCACTTCGGCAGCTTCGTGGCGGTCATCAGCGCCCTGGCGGCGCTGCACGCGGTGCGCTGCGGCGGGAGCGGCCAGCATGTCGACGTCTCGCTGCACGAGGTGGTCACCGGCAGCATCGAGAACCTGTTCTTCCCGTATTTCTACGCCGACCGGCTCGACGACCTCCCCGCGGTTCAGGCCCGTCAGGGCTCGCTGCACTGGCTGCGGGTCTACGACGTGGTGCCCGCCCGCAGCGGCACGGTGATGATCACCCCGACCCCGTCACCGTCCCCGTTGATCGACTGGATGGTCGAGGAGGGATTCGAGGAGGCCATCGAGTTCGCCGGCCTCGACATCGAGGAGATCCTCGCCCGGCGTGACGACCTGATGGCGCTCGTCGCCCGGTTCTGCCTCGGCCACGACGCCGGGTACCTCTTCACCGAGGGACAGGCGCGCCGGGTCGCCTTCGGTGAGGTGCAGTCGGTTCCCCAGGTGGTGGCCAACCCTCAGTTCGCCCATCGTGGGTTCCTCCAGGCGGTGGCCTGGGACGGCCCGACGGTGATCACCCCCGGCCGGCCGGCGCAGCTGTCGGCGACCCCGTCACCGGCGCCGCAGCCACCGCCGCGGCATCCGGTTGCGGCAGGTCTGATACTCGACCAGTGGGCCCGGCCGACGGTGCCGGCCGTGCCGACGGTGCCGGCCGTGCCGGCCGGTTCCGGCGGCGTCACCGTTCCGCCTGGTGCGACCTCCGTGGACAGCACGCGTCCCCCGTCGGCGAAGCCACTCGACGGCATCCGGATCGCCGACTTCACCTGGGTGCTCGCCGGACCGTTCTGCACCCGGATGCTCGGCGATCTCGGCGCCGACGTGGTCAAGGTGCAGAACGTCGAACGAGCGACGCTGGTCAACCGTCCCGACTATCCGTACTACCCGGTATGGAACCGGTCGAAGCGCTCGGCGCTGCTGGACATGAAGCACCCCGACGCCGTCGGGGTGGCCCGCCGTCTGATCGAGGCCAGCGACGTCCTGGTGGAGAACTACAGCGCCGGGGTGCTGGCCCGGTGGGGCCTCGACTGGGAGACGGTGCACGCGTGGAACCCACGACTGATCTACGTGACGATGTCCGGGCCCGGACATGACGGACCCTGGCGCAACGTGCTCAGCTATGCCCCGACGGTGCACGCCCTGTGCGGCCTCACCTACCTGACCAACCCCGCCGATCGGTACGACATCGGTTGCGGGTTCTCGCTGAACGACCACGCCGCGGGCTTCGTGGCCGCGGTCGAGATCCTCGGGGCGCTCGAGGCCCGGCGGCACACGGGTGAGGGCCAACGAATCGATCTGGCCCAGCTCGAGGTCGGTTCGTGGCTGATCACGCCGGCGGTGCTCGAGCTGACCGCCAACGGCCGGGTCACCGAGCCGGACGGGAACGCCGACCCCTTCGGCGTGGTTGCGCCGAACGACACCTACCCGACCGGCGACGGCGGATGGATCGCTGTCAGCGCCACCGATGACGCCATGTGGCGACGTCTGGCCTCGGTCGTCGGGGGGGAGGAGCTCGCCGCCGATCCTTCGTACCGTACGGCTGAGGATCGCCGGGCGCGACGCGACCTGCTCGACGGCCTGATCGCGACGTGGTGCGCGACCCGCCCCGGGGCGGCCGCGATGGAGCTGCTGCAGCAGGCGGCGGTCGCGGCCGGGGTTGTGCAGAACGCGCCGGACCTCGTCGGGGACGTCCAGCACCTGGCGCGGGGGTTCTGGCAACGTTTCGCCGATCATCCGCTGTACGGCCCGCGTCCCTATGACCGCTTTCCCGCCCTGTGGAGCGGATCGGACCTCACGCCGTATCGGCGGGCCCCGGTGTTCGGCGAGCACAACCTCGAGGTGTACCGCGACGTGTGCGGCCTCGACGAGACCGAGGTCGCGGCCGGGATCGCCGGTGGCCTGTTCCGCTGAGGGCCGCGCAGGCGACGCGGGTCGCCGGTGACCGATCCGACGGTGGTTCACGGTCCCGCGCGGCGAATCGGCGCGCTGGACGGCGAATCGACGGCGAATCGGTGCGACACGTCGACGCTGAAGTGCGCAACGACGCATGGCCGGGCGAGGGGCCGGGGCCGCAACTGCCCCCAGGGGCTACGGTGAGCGGCGGGGAGGAACACATGGACGTACAACTGGAACTACTGGCATGGGGCTACGGGCTGGTCGAAGGTCCGCGTACCGATGCGGACAACAACCTGTACTTCACCGACATCCCGGGCCGTGGGGTCTACCGTCGCTCGCCGGACGGCACCATCGAGACGCTGATCTCCGGTCGTCACAGCGTGGGCGGTCTCGTCCTGCATGCGGACGGCGGGTTCGTGCTGTCGGGGCCGAACGTGGCCCACTGGCGCGACGGTGAGCTGCGGGTCCTGCTCGAGGTGAGCGGGGTCAAGGCGTTCAACGACATCCACAGCGACAGCCAGGGTCGTATCTACGCCGGATCGATCCGCAGCGACCTCGAGGATCTGAAGGGTCCCAAGGTTCCGGGGGAGTGCTACCGCATCAACCTCGACGGCAGCATCGACGAGCTCTACGGCGGCATCGAGGTCACCAACGGCATCGGCTTCTCGCCCGACGGTGGCACCATGTACCACGCCGATTCGACCTCCAAGGGCATCTGGGTGCACGACATGGCGGCAGACGGGTCGGTCTCGAACCGCCGTCACATCGGCAAGGCATCCTTCGAGCGGGGCATCCCCGACGGTATGTGCGTGGACACCGACGGGAACCTCTGGGTCGCCCACGTCGGTGGCCGGCGTGCGGTCAAGTTGTCGCCCACCGGTGAGGAGCTCGACGAGATCAAGGTTCCGGCCAAGTGGGTGACCAGCGTGGCGTTCGGCGGACCCGACATGGGCGACCTGTACCTCGTCACCGCTGACGACCTCGAGCAGCCCGACCGCAAGGGCGGAATCTGGCGCTGCCGTCCGGGTGTCACGGGCGTGCCGACGCCGCTCGCCCGGGTCTGAGCACCGACGGCTCCGGCGGCCCGCTCAGACCAGCGGGTCGCCGGAATCGAGACCGAGCAGGAGCCGGCCGGCCGGCCGGTACAGCTTGGGATGCACCATGCGGTGCTGCGCGCCGGTGAGCATGTCGCGCATCAGCCGGTCGAGCGGGTTGCCCCGGTAGATCGCCGAGGCCGAGGCGGTGTCGTACATCGACTCGACGACCTCCTTGCCGATCTGGTGGATCCACGTCATCGTGATGCGGTACATCGCCCGGTCACGGGTGGGGATGCGCTCGCCGGCCTGCAGCATCGCCCACATGGTGTCGATCGTGTCGTAGGTGAGCGCCCGGGCCGCAGCCAGCTTGGCCTCGGCCACGGCGACGGCCTCCTGGGCACCGGGATCGTCACGCAGGCTCTTCGACGATCCGGCCTGACGGGCCCCCGGGTACAGCTCCTTGTCCTGCGCGAGCGCGACCACGGCATCGATCGCGGCCCGGGCAATACCGAGCGGTACGCCGCAGTGGGGCATCAGGAACAGCGGCGGGTAGCGGTACAGCGGCTCCTGGCGGAGCGATGGCCCCGCCGGATCCCAGCTGTGCTCCTCGGGCACGAACACGTCATCGATGACGTAGTCGTTGCTGCCGGTGCCCCACAGGCCGGTCGTGTGCCAGGTGTCCACGATGGTGACCTGTTCGGGACGCAGCAGCGCCGAGCGCTGTTCGGGGCGCCCCTTCGGCCCGATGCTGACCTCGCCGCCGTCGTAGACCAGGCAGCCGCCGAGCAGCATCGTGGCGTGGCCGCTGCCGCTGCCGAAACGGAACCGCCCCGAGACCCGATAGCCGCCGGGCACCCGAACGGCCCGGCCGGTGGGAGCGAGCTGGCCGGCCAGGCAGGCGTTCGCGGGGCCGAAGAACGTGGCCGCCGTACCGGGGTCGAGGAAGCCACAGGTGAAGCTGGCGGCCGAGGCGATCATGGCGCACCAGCCGACAGAACCGTCGAGTCGGGACAGTTCCTCGACGACCTCGACCTGGGTCCGAGGGTCGTAGGACGGGCCACCGAGCTCCATCGGCACGGCGGCGCGCAGGATGCCCAGCCGGGCCATGCCCTCGACAACCGGTGCTGGCAGACGTCGCTGCGCGTCCATCTGCTCCCGGTGGGCCTCGATCACCGGCCCGAGCTCACGGGCCGCTATGACCGGATCAGCCGGGAACCCGGTCTCCGTCGGCACGGACAGGGTGGGACTGGTCACGGAAGACCTCCAGGGCAGATGCCGGCCGGGTCACGACCCGACCGGCGACGGATCAGCCGGTGCCGGATCAGCCGACGGCGGTCCCGGCGGTGTCGCGGCCCGAGCGCAGCAGGGTTCCGGGCCGGGCCGGGGTGAACTCGCCGTTGCGCACGATCTCGGTACCGTTGACGAAGACGTGGTCGAAGCCGTCGGCCTCGCCGTACAGACGCCACGCCCCACCGGGCAGGTCGTACTTGGCGTAGGTCGGCCGGGCTCCCACGGTGGTCGGATCGATGATGTTGATGTCGGCGTGGTAGCCCTCGGCCAGCCGTCCGCGGTCCTTGATGCCGTAGAGGTGTGCGGGCACGTCGGCCAGGTGGTGCACGGCCTCCTCCCAGGTGAGCAGCTGGCGCTCACGCACGGCGTTGCCCAGCATGGCCGAGGTCGCGTTGAAGGTGGCGAGCAGGTCGAGGTGGGCCCCGGCGTCGGTGCCGCCCAGGACCGTGCGCTCGTCGCGCCAGACCTTGACCCGCAGCTCCCAGGTCTCGTCGTCGTTGCCCCGCAACGGCTGCAGCAATCCGGTACGCAGCTCGTCGGCGACGACGATGTCGCAGAGTGTGTCGAAGGTGGAACGGCCCTGCTCCTCGGCGATCTCGCCGATGGTGCGGCCGAGGAACTGCTGGTTCTCGTCGCTGAACACGTCGCCGACGGTCAGGTTGTGCCACTTGGCGACCCCGCGCATCGGGGAGGGGCCCTGGGCCAGCTCGTCGAGCTCGCGGCGGCGCTCGGCGTCGGAGAGCATCGCCATCTTCTGGTCGTTCGGCAGGGCCATCGGCTCGCGCCAGCCGTTGAGGGCGTCGAACACGAACCCGCTCTCGAAGTTGAGGCGGCTCTCGATGGCGCAGGGCACGGTGAGGGCGATGATGCGACCGCCGCGGGCCTGGGCGTACTCGTAGGCGCCGAGGTTGTTCTCCATCACCGCCATCTGCTGCGGGCTGGTCGAGGGGGCGATCAGGTTCCAGTTGAGCGTGCGCTGGGCGGCCGCCGACATGCGGGTGATCAGGTCGATGTGCTCGGGGTGGAACCGACCCACCGCCGGAATGAACTCGAGGGAGGTGCCCTCGAAGCGGCTGCAGACCGAGGACAGCGCCACCATCTCCTCCTCGGAGGCATGGCGGGAGGGGACCGGCTGGCCGTTCGGGTCGTTGTGGGTGGTGGCCCAGCTCGAGCTGAACCCGAGACCGCCGGCGTCGAGGCCGTCGGCGAGAAGGGCCTGCATCGCGGCGAGCTCCTCCGGGGTGGCGGTGTGGCCGACCGAGCGCTCGCCCATGACGTGACGGCGGATGGCGCTGTGGCCGACCATGAACCCGGCGTTCACCGACAGGGTGCCGTCGAG
The DNA here is from genome assembly GCA_903921205.1 of uncultured Acidimicrobiia bacterium. Lineage (GTDB taxonomy): Bacteria > Actinomycetota > Acidimicrobiia > Acidimicrobiales > CAIXPF01 > CAIXPF01. The sequence goes on from CAIXPF010000103.1 coordinate 32,868, forward strand.
CTTGTCGAGCCACTCGCCGTAGCTGCTCCAGTTCCACGGGACCCCGACCCGCAGCGACTCGAGTGGCATGCCCTCGACCCGGGCCAGCATCCGCATGAGGTAGTCGCCGCTCTCCGGTGCGAGCGGGGCGATGGTGAAACCGCAGTTGCCGGCGATGACCGTGGTGATGCCGTGCAGGGGCGACGGGCTGAGCGTCTGGTCCCAGAACGCCTGGGCGTCGTAATGGGTGTGCACGTCGATGAAGCCCGGGGTGACCATCTTGCCGGTGGCGTCGATCACCTGACGGGCGTCCTGCTCGTCGACGTTGCCGATCTTGACGATGCGCCCGTCCTTGATGGCCACGTCGGCCCGGCGGGCCGGACCCCCGGTGCCGTCGACCACGGTGCCGTTGCGGATGATGACGTCCAACATGATGTTCCCCCGAGCTGCAGCGTCGACCGGTCGGCGGCGATGAGCACCAAGGGTGTTCGGCCGTCGTCCTTGCGCGCGCACTCTACCGGGCGCGTGGGGTCACTGTGCCAGGATCTGCGCCATGGATCGCACTGCCCGCTCCCACGTCGCCGAGCTCCGTCCCGAAGGCCGTCCGCGGCGCGACGGGCGACTGGTCGATGCCGCCACCGCGCTCGCCGCCATCGCCGAGCGGGCCCGGGTGTACTTCTCGCCCATCTGCTCGGTGCCGGTGGCCCTGCTCGAGGCCATGGTCCAGCACGCCGACCGTTGGCGCGAGCTGACCCTGGTGACCGACTACCTCATCGACCCGGTGGCCCCCTTCGCCCATCCCAACGAGCCGTTCCGGCTGATCAGCCTGCAGCCGACGCCGGCCACCGACGCCATGCGCCGCGCCGGGGCGATGCGGACGGTGTCGGCGAGCTACGGGCAGTTCGTGTCCCACCTGCAGCCGGGAGGTGCGATCGCGGTCGACGTGGCGCTGGTGCAGATCAGCCTGCCGGGTCCGGGAGGGCGGGTCAGCCTGGGCGTCGGTGGCGGGGTGACCGCCGAGCTGATCGGTCGGGTGCCCTTCGTGATCGCCGAGATGAACCCGGCCATGCCCTACACCTTCGGGGCGTCGGAATGCGACCTGACCGATTTCGACCTGATCGTCGAGGTGGACCATCCGCTGGTGGAACTGTCCGTCCCGGCCCCCGACGACGTGGCGACGGCGATCGGTCGCCACGCCGCCTCACAGGTCCCCGACGGTGCGTGCCTCGAGTTCGGGATCGGGGCCATCCCCGAGGCGGTCCTGACCGCGCTGCACGACCGCACCGATCTCGGGCTGCACGGCGGGATGATCAGCGATGCGGTGGTGGACCTCGCCGCGGTCGGAGCGCTCAGCGGTCGCCGCAAGAGCGTCGACGCCGGCCTGCACGTCGGCGCCGGGGTGGTGGGGACCCGCCGGGTCTTCGACTGGGTGGACCGCAACCCCGACGTCTACGTGGTCGGGTCGTCCTACAGCCACGGCATCTGCGACCTCGCCCGCCAGGAACGCTTCACCGCCATCAACTCGGCCATCGAGATCGCCTGCGACGGCTCGGTCAACGCCGAGGTCGCCGGGACCAAGGTCGTGTCGGGTCCCGGTGGCCAGCCCGACTTCGCGATCGGGGCGAACCTGGCCCCCGGCGGGATCTCGATGCTCGCCTTGCGATCCACCGCCGCTGGCGGCACGGTGTCACGCATCGTCGGCCAGCTCCCGGCCGGCAGCCCGACCACCCTGCCGCGGCACCTCGTTGACCGGGTCGTCACCGAGTTCGGTGTCGCCGAGCTGAAGGGTCGCTCGCCCGAGGAACGACGCGAGGCGTTGCGGGCCGTCGCCCACCCCGACCATCGCGCCGCCCTGGGCTGATCGCAGGTCAGTCGAGCCGCGACAGGGCCTCGTCGGCGAAACGGCGCACCGCCTCCTCGGGGGTGCCCATGCGCAGGGCCTGCACGTTCACGAGCAGCCGGTGGACGCCCGCCTCCTCGTAGGCCTTGGCGCCGTCGAGCCCCTCTCGCGAGTAGTTCCAGTAGGCGGTGATCTCGAGCTCGGAGATGTCGCGGCCCTGCCGGTCGCATTCGGCCTGGAGCTTGGCCATCAACTCCTTGAAGTGCTCGAGGTCGCGATGGATGACGTACCAGCCGTCACCGCGGGCCACGACCCGGCGGATCGCCGGTGCGCTCGTACCGCCGACGATGATGGGCACGCGCGGCTTCTGTGCCGGGGTCGGCCGCATGCTGAACCCGTGCCAGTCGAGGAACTGGCCCTTGAAGTTCACCGTCTCGCCCGTCCACACCTGGGTCATGGCATCGATGTACTCGTCGGCGCGCGGGCCGCGATCGTCGAAGGGCACGTTGAGGGCGTCGAACTCCTCCTTCAGCCACCCCACACCAAGGCCCAGCATCAGCCGGCCACCGGAGAGGTGATCGATCGAGGAGGCCTGCTTGGCCAGGTACAGCGGGTTGGTCTGGCTCAGGATGTTGACGCCGGTGCCCAAGCGGATCGTCTCGGTGCAGGCGGCCACCCAGGCCAACGCGATCAGCGAGTCGACGAACTGATCGCTGCCGGACACCGCGATCTTGCCCTGGGGATTGTACGGGTACACCGAGTTGTAGTCGTCGGGGATGATGACGTGCTCGAAGGTCCACATCGACTCGAACCCGAGCTTCTCCACCAGCGGGGCGAAGCTGGTGAGGAACCTGCGGTCCTCGATGTAGTTGCGGGAGTTGATCGGGACGATACCGACGTGCATGGTGAGTGGTCCTTTCCGGTGGCCAGGTCAGCGGTTGGGTGGGTCTGCGGTTGGGTGGGTCTGCGGTTGGGTGGGTCAGCGGGTGATGCCGAGCAACTCGGCGGTCTGGGCCGTGGTGGCGACGGGCCGGCCGACCTCGGCGGCGAGTGCGACACACTCGCCGATCAGCTCGGCGTTGGTGGGCCGGCGGTCCCCGGCGTATTCCTCGAGCCCGACGTGCAGGTGGCCGCCGAGCTCGAGTGCCCGTCGGGCGATGGGGGTCTCCATGAGATCGCCGCCCCACACCGACACCGACCACGGCAGGTCCGTACCGTCGAGCATGCCGAGGTAGGCGTCGAGTGCGGCGACGGTCGGGGGCAGGCCGTAGCTCGCTGCCCGACCCCGGCCGAAGATGTCGTAGGGGCCGCAGAAGTACAGCTTCACCATGGCCCCGCGGGGCAGACGGCCTGCCCGGTGGTAGTGCAACGTGGTCTGCAGCCACCCCGGCTCGTAGACCGCGATGGAAGGGGCCAGCGACCGACGGTCGCAGAAGGCGAAGAACGCCTTGATGTCCTCGAAGCTGTGGACGTAGCTGTAACCGGTCGGCAGTCCGTCCGCGTCGAGCCAGGCAACGTTGGTCGAGCCGGGATCGACGTAGGCCATGGGCATGGCCGGGCCGAGCTCGTCGGCGAGGATCTCGAGATGGGCCAGGCGGTCCTCGATGCTCGACGACGCGACCCCCGTCGCATACCAGATGGTATCGGGACGTTCGGCGAGGATCGGCCGCCACGCGGCGAGGTAGTCGTCTGCGGCCTCGCGGCCGAGCAGATGGAAGTTGGCGTTGTGGGCGTGGATGATCGAGGCGCCGGCGTTGAGGCTGCTCAGTACGTCCGCATGGATCTCGTCGGGCTGGCGCGGCA
>CAIXPF010000104.1 GCA_903921205.1 uncultured Acidimicrobiia bacterium
CAGCCCGTACCGGGCAGCATGTCCACCCGATTCCATGGAGGTAGTCGCCATGACCCCGGCCCAGGCCACGATGGTGTACGAGCTGATGAGCCACACCGACACCGACGCGCTCGACTGGCAGCCCATCACCGAGGGCGCCCGCCGTCGGATGCTGCACAGCGATGACGCCGGCCAGCGCATCCAGATGGTCCAGTGGGACCCCGGGTTCGCGCTCTCCTATCGGGACGAGCACCACTACGACGAGTTCGTGTACATCCTCGAGGGCGATTTCGTGGACCAGCACCGCTCCTCGGGTCCCGGAACCTTCATCCACAGCGAGCCCGGTTCGTGGCACCAGCCGTCGACCGTCAACGGGGTCACCTTCCTCGCGTTCATCTCGCCGCGACGCTGATCGGCTTCACACCGAGCCGACCGGCGCCGATCGGACGGTTCGCCATCCGTAACGATCACCAGCGGTCCTAGAGCCAGCCACCTGTGGGCTTCGCCCCCGCTCAACAGCTGCGCTGAGCCCAGCTACCGTCACTTCTACGCACCAGAAAGTCGGGAACCATGAACAACACCGTGAAGGAATTCAAGGAATTCATCAGCGGCGGCAATCTCATCGAACTGGCGGTCGCCGTCATTGTCGGTGGCCTCTTCGTCCAGATCGTCAAGGCCTTGGTCGACAACATCCTGATGCCGATCATCGGCATCGTGTTCGGCAAGCCGAACTTCGATCAGGTGATGATCCTCACCATCAACGGCAGCCAGATCAAGATCGGTGCGTTCCTGACGGTGGCCGTATCGGTACTGCTCACGGGGATCGGGGTGTTCCTGCTCATCGTGAAGCCGTACAACCGGTTGAAGAAGCAAGTCCCAGAGGTCCCGAAAGGACCCACCCAGGAAGAGCTTCTCACCGAGATCCGAGACCTGCTCGCCCGCCGCTGACACGTTGGCCCGGCCCGTTCATGCCGGCTGGCTGGTCGAGCGCAGCGATCGCTGATCGCCGATCGCCGATCAGCGGCCGTCGGCGTGGGCGACGCGTGTCGCATGGTCCGCAGGTGGCAGGCGCACCACGAAACGGGCGCCGTTGCGGTGGGCGAGGTCGAGCCCGATCGTCCCGTGATAACGATCCACGATCTCCCGGCAGATCGCCAGACCCGGGCCGCTGCCGCCGGCATCACGGTGGCGGGACTCGTCGAGTCTCCTGAAGCGGTCGAAGATGGCCTCGGCTGCTGACGAGTCGACGCCGCGTCCGTCGTCGCTGACCGCCAGCACGACCCCGTCGTCGTGTTCGGCCAGCTCGAAGGCCACCGTCGAACGGGCGTGACGCGCCGCGTTGTCGGCCAGGTTGCGGATGACCCGGCGTAGTTGGGACGCATCGCCCCGCACCCGGGCCGCGCCGATCTGGGCGGTGCCGATGCGGTGGGTTGTCGTCCGCCGTAACAGGCCGGCTTCCTCCAGGACCAGCCGGTCGCCCTCGAGCCGGCCCGGCGCATCCGGATGGTGCAGGTTGACCTCGAGGTGCCCACGGATCCCGGCGAGTGGACTGCGCAACTCGTGCGCGGCGTCGGACACGAACCGGTTCTGGCGACGAGCCGCAGCCGCCAGCCGGTCGAGCATGTCGTTCATGGTGGTGGCCAGCCTGGCCAGCTCCACCGACCGGTCGGGGACCGCCACGCGCCGGTCGGTGGCCGCACCGCTGATGGTGGCCACCTCGTCGCGCATCGCCTCTACCGGTCGCAACGCCCGGCCGAGCACCACCCAGATCAGCACGCCCAGCAGCCCGCTGAGCAACGGCACCGCCACCACCAGGACCAGCCGTTGGACCTCGAGCGCATGTTCGACGTCGGCGAGCGAATAGCCCACCAACACCAGCCGGCCGCTGTCGAGCGCCGTCACGATCACCCGGTAGGGCCGCTCGTGACCACCGACGGTCCGTACCAGGGCCCCGGTCCGGCTCAGCTCCGGCAGCACGTCGTCGACATCGACCAACGGGCCCACACCGGCCAATGCATAGCTGGAGGCGAGCACCCCGCCATCGGTGTCGAGCAGCTGGATCGGTCGGTTTGAAGTGAGGATGCGCACGGCGAGGTCGGGAACGCCGGCGTTGCAGTCGGGCCGGCCCCCGCCACCGGTCGCGCCCCGGTCGAAGGACACCTCGAGCTCGGTGGACAGTTCGACGGCGGATTCGGTCAGCGATGCGTCGACGGCGGCGGCGAGCTGCCGCTGCTGGACCGCGATCATGGCCACCGCAGCCAGTGACATGATGGCAACGGCCACCACGGTCGCCACCACGGTCACCCGGGTCCGCAGCCGCCTCACGGCTGCGATTCCAGGCGGTAGCCCACGCCGCGGACGGTGGTGATCGAGCGGGACCCGAACGGCTCGTCGATCTCCTTGCGCAACCGCCCGACGTAGACCTCCACGATGTAGGGGTCACCGTCGAACCCTGGGTCCCACACGTTGTCGATGATCTCGCCCTTGGTGACCACGCTGTCGGCCCGGCGCAACAGGTACGCCAGCACGGCGAGCTCCCGTGCGGTGAGGCTGATGGGCTGCTCCCCCCGCCAGCACCGGTGGCCGGAGGGGTCGAGACGCAAGTCGCCGGCCTGCAACGGGTCCTCCGCCGGCCGGCCGCGGCGCAGCAGGGCGCGAACCCGGGTGGTCAGCACCACGAAGGAGGACGGCTTGGTCAGCACCGTCGTGTCACCGTGTCCGCCATGACCACGAAAGCTTCGGGTTGGCCTCCTCCCCGGCCGACCCATCGAGCAACCGGTGGCCCGTCCCCCTGGCCCACCGCTCCGCCCCTCGCCCCCGTCGACCAGGGTGCCTCCGGCTCGGCCGGCGCCGATCGCGCCGCCCGTATCGCCGACCTGCAGGCCCGTCGGGCCGGTGGCACGCCCCCGGGTTCCCGCCCGCCCGCCCGGGGGCGGGGGTGGCGGCTCGGTCCCCGGCGGTGGCGCATTCGCTGCCGGGGGCCCGGCCGGTAACCCGGGACCGGACCCTCGCCACGATCGCCCCAAGCGTCAACACCCGGCACGTGGGGCCCGGGCCCTCGCCCTGGTGGCCAGCGTGGTCGCCACCGGCGTGGTCGGCACCGGTCTCGCCTACGCCGACCACAGCACCGCCGGGGCCGACACCGCGACCGGGTCCACCGCCCGCGGTGCCACCGCCTCGCTGTCCATCGTCAACCCGGCCGCGTCCCCGGCCACCGCCGGCGGAATGCAGGAGCGGCCATCCAGCCCTGCCACACCGAGCACCGCCACGCCGAGCGCCGGCGTCCGGTCGACCGCGTCGTCGGCCGCGGCCGGCTGGGTGCGCTACGCCGACGGCGTCTGGACCGGCCCACCGGTGGGGACCCGCTGGGGTGACGTCCAGGTCGCGGTCACCATCCGTGGCGGCTCGATCACCGGGGTCGGGGCGCTGTCGCTGCCCGACGACGGCAAGAGCGTGGCGATCAACAACCGGGCAGCTTCCCGGCTCGAGGCCGAGGCGGTGGCCGCACAGTCCGCTCGACTCGACATCGTGTCCGGTGCCACCTACACCAGCCGGGCCTACGCCACCTCGTTGCAGGCGGCGTTGGACCAGGCCGCACGGGGGACCGGACAATGAGCAACCTTTGGTTGTACCTGTCCCGCGCCACCGGCATCGTGGCCACGGTCCTGATCGTGCTGGCGTTGGCCTGGGGCCTGTTCTTCTCGGCCCGGGCCACCGGGAGCCGCCGGCGTCCGAACTGGTGGCTCGACCTGCACCAGTACCTCGGCGGGCTGGCCTTCGTGTTCACCCTGCTCCACGTGGCCGCCACCCACGCCTCGATGGTGAGATCGAGCCGGCACGGGCTGTGGTTCCAGGCAACGCTGGCGGGCCTGGCGGTGTACCCGGCCGTGTTGCGCCTGGCCCGGGTCGCAAACCGCAGCCGGACCCCCCACACCCGGCCGACGCACACCAGAGCCGGCCACGGTGCGCCGATCACGCCGGTCCTGTCCGGCGGGCGCGGAGCTCCCGTTGCAGCATCGGCAACGGTGCCGGCCCCCGCCCTGCATCCCCGCGACCGGGTGGGCGTCCGATGAGCACCGGCGCAACCGCCGCTCGGTTCTGCCGGGTGGAACACCGGATGAGTACCGCCATCACCCTGGACGGCACCGGCATCGACGACGAGCTCGCCGACCGCTTCTTCGCCCGCATCACCCGGCTCGAGTCGCTGCTGAGCCGGTTCCGGCCGCAGTCGCAGATCTCCCGCATCGCCGCAGGCCGGCTGCACCGCGACGATGCCGATCCGGCCGTTCGGGAGGTCCTGACCCGCTGCGAGGAGCTCCGGGAGCGCACCGACGGCGACTTCGAGCACGAACCATGGCGACGCGGCGACGAGCACGACCCCTCGGTGGTCCGGCTCGACGTGAACGGACTGGCCAAGGGATGGATCGTCGAGGACGCGGCGATGATCCTGCGTGCCGAGGGCATCGAGGAGTTCTTCGTCAACGCCGGCGGCGACGTGGTGGCGACCCGACCGGCCGGCCGACCGGCGTGGCGGGTCGGCATCCAGCACCCCGCCGACCGTGACGCCGTCGCCGCGGTGCTGGAACTGTCCTGTGGGGCCGTCGCCACGTCCGGTACCTACGAACGGGGCAACCATCTGCGCGGGCGGGCCGCGGCGGTCGACTCGGTCACCGTGACCGGTCCCGATCTGGCCGTCGCCGATGCCCTCGCCACGGCCACGTGGGCCTCGGGTGCACTGCGACCGACGTGGTGGGACCGCGTTGCCGGCCCCCACGGCCTGCTCGCGCTCGGGACCGACGGCCGGCTGCGCTGGTGGCCCCCCGGCGCAGGAGACGTGCC
>CAIXPF010000105.1 GCA_903921205.1 uncultured Acidimicrobiia bacterium
GACCCGGCCGGGAACCCGGGATCGGGCCCACGCCGCAACCGGGCCAAGCGCCAGCACCCCGCACGCGGGGCACGAGCCCTCGCCCTGGTCGCCAGCGTGGCCGCCACCGGCGTAGTCGGCACCGGGCTCGCCTACGCCGACCACAGCACCGCCGGGGCCGACACCGCAAGCGGATCCACCGCCCGTAGTGCCACCGCTTCGCTGCCCACCCCCGTCCCGGCGGCGACCGCAGCCACGGCCGGAGGAACGCAGGTCCGCACACCCAGCACCGCCACACCCAGCACCGCCACACCCAGCACCGCCACACCCAGCACAGCCGGCCGGACCGTCACGCCGAGCACCACCGGCCGGGCGGCAGCGCCGGCCACGACGGCCGCAACGGCCGGCACGTCGGGGTCCGGTGGCGCGGCACGATTCGCCGACGGCGTCTGGACCGGCCCACCGGTGGGTACCCGTTGGGGCGACGTCCAGGTCGCGGTCACCATCCGCGGTGGTTCGATCGCCGGCATCGAGGCGCTCTCGCTGCCCGACGAGGGCAAGAGCGTGGCGATCAACAGCCGGGCAGCACCCCGGCTGGAGGCCGAGGCGGTCGCTGCACAGTCCGCACGCCTCGACATCGTGTCCGGTGCCACCTACACCAGCCGGGCCTATGCGACGTCGCTGCAGGCTGCGCTGGACCAGGCCGCACAGGGGGCCGGACGATGAGCAACCTGTGGCCGTACCTGTCCCGGGCGACCGGCATCGTCGCCACGGTCCTGATCGTGCTGTCGTTGGTCTGGGGGCTGTTCTTCTCGGCCCGGGCCACAGGGAGCCGCCGGCGTCCGAACTGGTGGCTCGATCTGCACAAGTACCTCGGTGGGGTGGCGTTCGTGTTCACCGTGGTCCACGTCGCCGCCACCTACGCCGACCGTACGAGCGGCATCGGCCTGCTCCAGGTCTTCGTCCCACTGACCGCTGACGGCTGGGCCTGGGGCATCACCTGGGGTGTGCTCGCCCTCTACCTGTTCGCTGCGGTGGTGTTCAGCTCATGGCCGGCCAAGCGGCTCGGCCGGCGAACCTGGCTGGTGGTGCACCTGCTGTCGGTGCCCGCCACCCTGATGGCCGCCACCCACGCCTGGATGGTCGGCTCGAGTCGGCACGGGCTGTGGTTCCAGGCCACGTTGGCGCTGCTGGCGGGCCTGGCCGTCTATCCGGCCGTGTTGCGCCTGGCCCGGGTCGCGAACCGCAGCCGCGCCCCCCACACCCGGCCGACGCACACCATCGCCGGCCACGGTTCGCCGATCACCCCGGTCCGGTCCGGCGGGCGCGGAGCTCCCGCTGCAGCATCGGCAACGGTGCCGGCACCCGCCCGGCAACCCCGCGACCGGGTGGGCGTCCGATGAGCCCCATCGCCACCGCGACCCGGTTCCGCCGGGTGGAACACCACATGAGCACGGCGATCACCCTGGACGGCACCGGGATCGACGACGAGCTGGCCGACCGGTTCTTCGCCCGGATCGCCCGGCTGGAGTCGCTGCTGAGCCGGTTCCGCCCGCAGTCGCAGATCTCCCGCATCGCCGCTGGCCGGCTGCACCGCGACGATGCCGATCCGGCC